>JBEBHE010000518.1:0-1838 GCA_040081205.1 Burkholderiales bacterium
GTGTTGCTACCCATTATCCCGAAGCGCTGAACACGGCTCACGCCGGCAACAAATGAACTGCGTCACAACCTTTCCCGATCAGGCATCAACCAACTTGCTCAACCCGTTCTCCACTACAAAACGCCTGCGCGTACTCATGCGCCCATCGGGCACGGTGACTTTGTCGAGCACCTGATAATCCGCTTGCCAGCGTTCCGGCGTTACCACATGCCGGACATAGCCGCGCTGACCATTGTAGAACTTGATGTGCGGGTCTTGCTGCATCAAGGCGGCGTGCCGTTTGTTGGTGTCGTAGCCGTCGCCCAGAGAAGAAATCGATGTGGCGATAAACTCCACGCCCAGCGCCGCTGATTTTTCATCGGCGAAGTTTTTCTTGAGTTCGCCTGCGCAGTTGTAATGCACGTCGCCATCGACGACCACCAGATTGCGCAGCTTTGCCTTTTCGACCGCCGCGAACAACCGGTCGCGCGCAGCCGCCACGCCGTCCCATTTGTCCATGCTGGGCGCGAACACGTCAGGATCAGGATCACGATCCGCGCGCATGATAGGCACTTGTTGCGCCAGCAGCGTCCAGCGTGCCGTGGCGCCACGAAATCCGTCGTAGAGCCAGCGTTCCTGCGTATGACCGAGCATGGTCCGATGCGCTTCGAGCGCTTCAGCGCAATCGGCTTTGACGCCGTCGCCGCACGGCTGATCGGAACGATACTGCCGTGTGTCGAGCACGTTCATTGCCAGCAGATCGCCGATCATCAAGCGCCGGTAAGCCAGTATGTCGGGCCCGTTCGGCATCTGCGCGCGGCGCAACGGCAAATGCTCATACCACGCCTGGAACGCCGCCGCGCGCCGCAGCAAAAACGCCTCGCGCGATACGGGTTTATCGGGCACATCGCCGGCCCAGTTGTTGGCGACTTCATGGTCATCAAAACTCATGATGAACGGCGCCGAGGCATGCGCCGCCTGCAAATCCGCATCGAGCTGATGCAGGCTGTAACGATGGCGGTAATCCTCCAGCGTGAAGCATTCGTCCGGCTCGCCGGGCATCACGCGCACCACCGGATACGGCAATCCGCCGGGACGCACGGTGCGATACTCGTAGATATAGTCGCCGTAGTGGTATACGAAATCGAAGCGTTCGGCCGCAATGCGCCGATAGGCCGTATACAAACCGGCTTCGTAGCGCTGGCAACCGGCGACGGCAAAACGCACTTCAGCCAGTGGCGCACCCGCGCGTGGAAGCGTGCGCGAACGACCGATAGCACTGCGCTCACCGCCAACCGTGAACTGATAAAAATAATCGCGTGACGGTTCAAGCCCTGCAAGTTCGACGTGCACCGTATGTCCGAGTTCGGGATGCGCGATGGCCTTTCCCTTCTGCACCGTCCGCCGCATGCGCTCGTCGCCGGCCACTATCCAACTGACCTCGACTGGTTTCTTCGGCATGCCGCCGCCGCGCTCCAGCGGCTTGGGCGCGAGCTTGGTCCAGATCACGAAGCCATCGGGCGCGGGGTCGCCCGACGACACGCCAAGCGTAAACGGATTGCCCGCGAACACGGGCTGGCTCCAAACGGATCGCGAGAACAAGCCGCCCGTGGCGGTAACCAGCGCCGTTGCGCCGAGGCCGCGCAGCACGCGACGGCGATTGATCGTGGCAAAGTCGTCCATGTTCAGACGTTTGGAAAAGCGGGACGGCATGAAACGCTCCTTACCATTTAGTCGGCCAGGGCGAGGTTATTCTCGCCGTATGTGAATTACGTGACGGTTCATTTTCCGGAAATTATCTACAATAAAACTCTTTTAAAAACAAATACTTACATTACCCTGCTTATTTTACGTCGCGG
>JBEBHE010000249.1:0-7094 GCA_040081205.1 Burkholderiales bacterium
ATTTGTTTTTAAAGTAAGTTATTTTTCCGCAATACGGTCTTTCAAGGCTGCGCCGGGCGCGCGCGTGTACAATCCCCATTGCGATTTTCGCCATCTGGTCTGTCCGCCGTGCCCATCTACCTGATCGTTTTGCTGTGCCTGCTGAACCACTCGTGCTTCAGCGGCAGCCGCATGGTGATGTCGCTGTATGCGCTGGAACTCGGTGCGAATCAGTTCACTATCGGCGTGTTGATGGCGCTGTATGCGATCTGCCCGATGCTTTTTGCGATTTATGCCGGCCGGCTTGCCGATAGATTAGGCCCGCGCGGGCCGATGATGGCGGGCACGGCTGGCGTGGGTATCGCCATGCTGCTGCCGCCGCTGTTTCCGGGCCTGATCACGTTATATATCGCAGCGTTGCTGATCGGCTCGTCGTTTCACTTTTTTTTCGTGTCCGTTCACGGTACCACCGGCGGTGTCGGCGGTCCCGAAAATCGCGCGCGTAATTATTCGCTGGTGAGTTTAGGATTCTCCGGCGCGGGATTGATCGGGCCGTTTACTTCCGGCTTTGCTATCGATCATCTGGGGCACCTTAACGCGTTCATGGTGTTATCCGCGTTTACCGTGGTTCCGTTCGTGCTGATGTGGCTGAAGCCGGATTTCCTGCCTAAAGCGGTAAAGCCGGCCCACGACGCCGCGCAGCATCGCGTGCTTGATCTGTGGAAAATGCCCAAGCTGCGCGGCGCATTCATCGCCAGTGGTATCTTGTCGGCGGCGTGGGACTTGTTCCAGTTTTATTTCCCGATCTACGGCCACTCGATAGGGTTGTCGGCCTCGGTGATAGGCGCGGTACTCGCTACGTTTGCGCTGGCCACTTTCATCGTGCGTATCGGATTGCCCGCGTTGGCAAGGCGCACCAGCGAAGCCCAGATATTGGTATATGGCATATTTATCGCTGCGTTTGCATTTTTGCTGTTCCCGTTTTTTGCGAACGCATGGTTGCTGGCGATGGTGGCTTTCATCCTGGGCGTCGGCGTGGGCGCCGGCCAGCCGATGTCGATGTCGCTGATCTACGCACTCGCGCCGCCGGGTCGATCATCCGAAGCGGCGGGACTGCGTGTCATGGTTAACAACGTCGCGCATCTTTTCATACCGTTGTTTTTCGGCAGCGTCGGCACGGCGTTCGGTTTTGTGCCGGTGTTTATGTCGAACGCAGCGATGCTGGTGGCGGGTGGGGCGGTTTTGCAACACAAAAACAAAACGACATAGGGCGAATAGTGCCACTCCTTAGAGCGAGCGCGCCATTGGCGGGCGGCTGGCTGTGCCGCCGAAAGATGTGCCATTGATCAATTGTAAAATCGCGGGTAATTGCGAAATTCATTATCGGCAGTAACTCCCCCCACGCGATTGTTCGGGTTTAGCCCAAGGTGGCGTTAAAGGCGCCGCCATCCAGCAACAAGTTCTGCCCGACAATGAATCCCGAGGACGCCGCACACAGAAATGCGCACGCCTCGCCGAATTCAGTGGGATCACCGACACGGCCTGCGGGATTGAGCTTTGCCCGTTCGGCAAGGATATCTTCCAGCGGTCGGTTGGATTTGCGCGCCGCTTCCATCGCGCCTGCGCGTAACCGGTCGGTCAGAAACGGGCCGGGCAGCAGTCCGTTGATTGTCACGTTGTGCCGCGCCACTTGCCGTGCCAGGCCGCCCACGAAGCCGGTCAGTCCGGCGCGGGCGCCGTTGGACATGCCGAGTTCGGGGATCGGCGACTTCACCGAGGCGGAGGTGATGTTAACAACGCGGCCGAATCGTCGCGCGATCATGCCATCAATCACCGCTTTGATGAGCATGATGGGCGTAATCATGTTGCCGTTTACCGCTTTTATCCATTCTGTCTCGCCCCATTCGCGGAAATCTCCGCGCGGTGGTCCGCCGGCGTTGTTCACTAGAATGTCGGGCGACGGGCAGGCGGCGAGCACACTCGCTCGACCTTCCGGCGTGGTGATATCGGCCGCAACCGGGATGACCGTACGCCCCGTCGCGGCACGAATTTCCGCGGCGGTGGCTTCGAGTTCACTCGCTGTACGCGAATTAATCACTAAATCGACGCCGTTCATCGCCAGCGACATTGCACACGCCTTGCCTAGCCCTTTGCTCGCGGCGCAGACAATCGCCTTCTTGTCTTTGATGCCTAAGTCCATGGTTGTGTTCCTTGTTGGTCAATCGGTTGAGCGCTATTCTTACATTAAAAACATTGCGCACTCGCTAACGGCTAATTCGCCCCAAAAACGCCATCGCCGCGCGAGTAAACACCTCTGCCTGCTCCACGTTAGAAAGATGCGCTGCCGATTCGATAATCAGTAACTCCGATCCTGGCAGATTTTCGTGTATCGCGCGTGCCATTTCCGGCGGTGTGCCGTGGTCTTCTTCGCCGACGATGATAAACACCGGGCATTGGATTTCTTTCAGCCGGTCGAGCGTGTTTACCTTTGAAATTGCGACACATGCACCGCTGAATCCATCGACGGGTGTATTGAGAATGTCGGCGCCGATGCGCGCCATCACGTCTTTGCGCGTGTTGCGATAGGGCTCGGTGAACCAGCGCGCGAGGGTTGTGTCGAGCACGCCCGCCATGCCTTTGGCGCGCGCGATGGCGACGCGCTCGCCCCACATTTGTTCTGCGTTGGGCGGACGGCGGCTGGTGGTGTCGGCGAGCACCAGGCTTTGAAACACGCCGGGATATTTGAGCGCGAAGGTCTGCCCGATCATGCCGCCCATCGATAAGCCAATCCAGTGTGTTTGTTGGATACCAAGTGCGTCGAACAGACCTTTCACGTCGTCCGCCATTTGTTCGAGCGTGTAGTCGCCCGGCGGTGCGCTCGATAGGCCGTGGCCGCGCGTGTCGAAGCGCAGGACTTTGTATTTTTGGTTGAGTGCGGCCATCTGGTCGTCCCACATGTGCAGGTTGCAGGCGAGCGAGTGGCTTAGCGTGACCCACGGGCCGTTGTCGTTGCCTGAGATTTCGTAGTTGATTTCGATGCCGTTAGTGTTGATTTTCATAATGAATTGTTGTTAAAAATAATAAATAAAAACAAATACTTACGATGTATTCGTTTACCGCCCCGTCCAGCGCGGTGTTTGCTTCGCCACAAACGCTTCGCGCCCGATGCGGAAATCCTCGCTGCCGTAGCACGCGCGAATTAAATCTTCGCCCGCTGTCATTTCAGGCAAGCCCGCATGCAACGCGCGACGCAATCCTTCCTTGGTGACGCGCAGGGTAATGGGCGCGTTGCCCGCAATGCGTTCGCATAACGCGTTGATGCGCGCGTCGAGATTTTCGGGTGCGACAATTTCGCTGAGATAGCCGCAGGCAAGCGCTTCGGTGTCGGTGAGGTTTTCCGCCAGCAACAACATTTTTTTGGCGCGTGCATGGCCGAATGCGTTGGCGATCAATGCGACGTTTTCAACTGACAGGCAGTTACCCAGCGTGCGTGCAATGGGTACGCCAAAACGCGAGCCGGGCGTGGCGATGCGCAGATCACACGCGGTGGCAATCGCGAGTCCGCCGCCGATGGCCCAGCCTTCGATGACTGCAAGCGCGGGCACGGGCAATGTTTCGACTGCCGCCAGATGCGCCGCCACCTGGCGTTCATAGGCGATGCCGTCCTCGCCCGATTTGAAATCCAGAAACTGGCTGATATCGGTGCCGGCCACAAACGCTTTGCCGCCCGTGCCGCGAAACACCGCCACACGCACGCTCGCGTCGGCAGCGATTTTTTTACACGCATCCGCCATTTGTTCATACATCGTCCACGTCATCGCGTTGCGCGCGGCGGGGCGGTCGAAAATGATGTGGGCGATTTCGCCGTGCGCGCCTGTGCGCTGGTAGTGAACGGCGCCTTCGTTCGTGGCGGGTGCTTCCATTGAATTCTCCGGTTTGGCAACGGTTGATCCGCGCGCAGCGACCTGTTACGGTATAGCGCATCGGCGCGCGTCATGACATCGTGAAGCCGCACCTTACAGGAGACATGAAATGAAGTCATCCATCAAGCGTCAGGCCAACATCGTTGATGGCTGCGTGATGGCGCTTATCGTGTTATGCGCTGCCGCACCTACGACTGTTTTCGCGCAAAACTATCCGGCAAAACCCATCCGGCTGATCGCGCCGTTTCCCGCCGGCGGATCGTCTGATTTGATTGCACGCATACTAGCGCAGCGCATGTCAGAAGGGTTGTCGCAGCAGATCATTGTTGATAACCGTCCCGGCGCCGGCAGCAATCTGGGCACGCAGCTTGCCGCGCGCGCCGTGCCCGACGGCTACACTTTCCTGCTCACCGGCGTGCCTGCCGCGATCAACATGACGTTGTATCAAAAACCCGGTTTCGATCTGCTGAAAGATTTTGCGCCGATTACCATGGTGGCTATCGGGCCGACGGCGCTGGTGGTGCATCCGTCGGTGCCCGCGCGCAGCGTGCAGCAACTCATCAAGCTGGCGCAGACGCGTCCAGGCGAGCTCAATTTCGGTTCGGGCGGCAACGGCACGCCGTCGCATATCTGCGGCGAGATGCTGCGCACCATGGCGAAAATAAAAGTCACCCACGTGCCGTACAAAGGCACCGGCCAGTCAATTACCGATCTCATGGCGGGGCAGATTCAAATTGTTTTTGCCAGCATGCCGGTGGTGTTTCCGCACATGAAAACCGGCAAAATGCGCACGCTGGGCGTGACCGGCGCCAAGCGCACGCCGCTCGCGCCTGATCTGCCGACGATGGCTGAGTCAGGATTGCCCGGCTATGCGTTCGACAGTTGGTGGGGTTTTGTGACCAACGCGAGTGTGACGCCCGCGATCATCAACACGCTGAACACGGAGACGCGGCGCGCGCTTCAGTTGCCGGACGTGAAAGACCGCTTCGCCGATCTCGGCATCGATATCGTGCATGGCACGCCGGCGGAACTGGCGAGCTTCACGCGTTCGGAGATTGACCGGTTCGCGAAGATTATCCGCGACACCGGGATACGCGCGGATTAGCCGCGACGTTTGCGCGCGTTGCCGCCCGGATTGCCTGGATAACCCTGATAAATATTGGCGGACGCCGCTGACGGTTTGTCGCGCGCGATAACGGCCTTGGCATAAGGCTCGCTGCGATCCTGCGGACGATAGCCGAGCCTGCGCGCGTTGCGGTTATCGAACCAGGCGCGTTTGTTGTTGGATATGCCGTAAACAATTTCGAAGTGGATGCCGGGCCGCTCAATGCCGATGGTGACCAGTTGCGCCATGTCGCGCGGGCTGATCCAGATGGCGAGGCGGCGCGTATCCAACGGCGCAGGATTTACATTGCCGATGCGCATGCAAAACATTTCCATGTGGTAGCGCTCGGCGTAATAACTTGCCAGCGCCTCATTGAAAACTTTCGACACGCCATACACGCTGTCGGGCTTCGGATAAACCGTGTGGTCAATGATCTCGTTGCGGTGAAAGTATCCCACCGCGTGATTCGACGTTGCCACCAAAAAGCGTTTGACGTTGTTGAGTCGCGCGGCTTCGAGTGCGTTGCGAAAGCCGATGATGTTCGCCGGCAGCATGCGCTCCCACGCGTCGGCTTCCGCGCCGCCGCCGGAGGATTGCCCGCCCAGATGCAACACGGCATCAACGCCTTTGGTGACGCGCAGCATGCTCGACAGTTTGGTCATGTCGGCGCGCATGAAGGTTTCGCCTGCGTGCAACGGGCGGATCGGCTTGATGTCGGAAAGCCGCAGCCGGTATTTGCCGGCAAGTTCAGCGCGCAAAAATGTGCCGATGCGGCCGGCGGCGCCGGTGATGAGCAGGGTTTTCATCGGGCGAACCAACGCTAGCGCAACAGGATGGTCAGGTTGAAGTCGCCACGCAGCAACCCAACCGCATAGCTTTGCGCGCCGCGCAGTGCATTTTGCAGTTCGGCGGCGGTCTGCATGCGGCGCCGGTTGACCGAATAAATAATATCGCCGGGCCGAAAGCCGGCGACCCACGCCGCGCTGTTTTGCTCGACGGCGGAAACCACCAGCCCGCCGCCTTGCAGCCGCTGGAACAGCGGACTGCCGCGCTGGATTTCGATAACGCGCAAGCCGGGCAGTTGCGCCACGGTTTGGCCGTCGCCGCCGGATGTTTCCGGCGCCGCGATTTTGGTGCGTATCGCGCGCGTGGCACCCGCGCGTGTGATGCGCATTTCGACTTCTTCGCCGATTGCCGTTAAACCCAATCGGGCGCGCAGTTCGGAGGCGCTGCGTATCGCGCGTCCGCCGAGCGCGGTCACCACATCGCCTTGAATCAGCCCCGATTTTTCCGCAGGAGAGCCTGGTTGCACCACGGCGATGACCGCGCCGTCGAGCGTATTCACACCGAGTTTTTTCGCGAGCTCCGGCGTGAGATCAGCCATCTCGATGCCCAGCCGCCCGCGCCGCACTTCGCCGAAGCGGATGATCTGACTCATGATCGCGCGCGCCATGTTCGACGGCACCGCGAAGCCGATGCCGACGTTGCCGCCGGAAGGGCCGATGATCGCGGTGTTGATGCCAATCAATTCACCGCGCAAATTCACCAGCGCGCCGCCGGAATTGCCGGGATTGATCGATGCATCGGTCTGGATAAAATCTTCGTAGCCTTCGACGCTGAGCCCGCTGCGCCCCAGCGCGCTGACGATACCCGATGTCACCGTCTGCCCGATGCCGAACGGATTGCCGATGGCCAGCACGTAGTCGCCGACGAGCAAATTGTCAGAGTCACCGATTTTCAGCGCACTTAAACCCGCGCCAGCTGCCTCGATTTGCAGCACGGCGATGTCGGTGCCCGGATCAGTGCCGACGAGTTTGGCATTGAATTGGCGGCGGTCTTTCAAGGTGACAATCGCGCGCTCCGCGTCTTTGATGACGTGATTATTGGTGAGCACATAACCGCGCGCTGCATCGACGATGACGCCGGAGCCGGCGGCTTGTTCGCGTTGCTGGCGTTCGGGCACGCCAAAGAAGCGCCGAAAAAACGGATCGCGAAACAGCGGATTGCTTTCCATCGGTGCGCGCGTGACAACTGAAATATTTACCACGGCGGGCGTGACGTCGTTGACCAGTGGCGCCAGCGTGGGC
>JBEBHE010000021.1:0-25325 GCA_040081205.1 Burkholderiales bacterium
AGTAGATGTGAAGTAATTACTTGTTTTATAATGATATTTTAGATGCTGTCTGGCATGGCAACGCTCGTGGGGTGGTTGCTCGGCGCGCAAGTTAGTGTTGCTGCGACGCATGGCGACGGCGGTATCCAACGGTGGATCAACACGCACGCACAGCGCAGCAGCAGTGAAGAATTGACACCCGCGCGATCCAGTGTGGTCGGCGATCTTGATGGCGACGCGCGCAACGATCTGGCCGTGCTCTACACCTTGCGTCCACGCGGGCAGCGTGGCGAGCGGCGCTATCTCGCGGTGTTCAAAAACCAGCGGGATGGAACGCGCGATGGGCTTCGTTATCACGCGCATGTGTTGGTGGGCGGAAGCGGTGCGGCCGAAGTCAATCGCGCAACCATACTTAACAAGACCGTAGAGATTGAAATGCTCACGCATCGGGCGGGCGACGCCGCGTGCTGCCCGACGCGGCCCTCGACGCGGCGCTACCGGCTTACACCGCGCGGGCTGGTGCTGGTGAAAGAATCCGCCAAAGCGACAGCGGGCAAGCCATGAATTTTGGAGAACGCGGCGCAGCAGAGTAGAATTCGCCCTCTTTCACGATATTTCCACGTAGTTACTGACTCGGAGCGACATCATGGGCAAAGGCGACAAGCGCACCAAACGCGGCAAGATTTTCAAAAGCTCCTACGGCAACACGCGGCCGCAGGGCAGCAAAGCGACCAAACCCGCCGCCGGTGGTACTGCAGCGAAGGCGAAGAAAAAATCCTGAACGGGTTGCGCCGTTGATGGCAGAGGCGCGAGCAGGTAATGACTTCATCAACCGGGCCAAGACTCGATAGCGGCAGCCGCTTTCCGCAGATGACACTGTCGCTGGCCGGTGGCGAAAGCCTCGCGCTGCCGGACGATTGGGCGGGTCACGCTGGTGCGGTGTTGTTTTATCGCGGACATTGGTGACCTTACTGCCGTCAGCAGTTGGCTGACTTTCAGTCGCGGCTCGGCGATTTCGAAAAACTGGATTGCCGCCTGGTTGCGGTGTCGGTCGATGCCGAGCCGGAAGCCCGCAAAACAATCACTGAACACCAGCTCACGTTTCCCGTCGCGTACGGCGCAGACGGGCCAAAGCTTGGCGCGCTGACAGGCGCGTTTTGGGAAGACCAGCGGCGTTGTTTACAAGCCACCGGATTTATCCTCAAAGCAGACGGCACGGTGGCGCAGGCGCTCTACAGCACCGGGCCTATCGGGCGCTACACGGCCGCCGAAGCGCTGAAGATTCTGGAAAAAATCGTTTCCGGCTGAGCGTGATCGCCCAACCATACGCGCCGCGCTACAACACCATCACCACCATCGGGTTGTCGCACAAGTCCTGATACAGGGCATCCAGTTGTTCGCGCGAGGTCGCGCGCACGGTGCATGTGAGGCTGAGGTATTTGCCTTTGCTGCTGGGCCGCATTTCCATGTCGCTACCGTCGTAATCCGGCACGTGCCGTTTGACGACTTCCAGCACGGCCTGCGCGTAGCCGGCACGCGAATGGCCCAGCACTTTAAGCGGGAAATCACACGGATAATCGATCAGACTTGGATCGGCCACGGCGACGCTTTCCGGTTTATGCGCGGCGCATCACGTCGCGCTTAAAATCCTGGTAGAGCGCATGCATGCGGCGAAATAGCATGCCCGGCGCGCCGTCGCCCACCGGTTTGCCATCCAGCGTGGTGATGGCGAGCACTTCTTTGGTCGAAGAGGTTATCCAGATTTCATCAGCGTTACGCGTTTCGGCTTCGGAGATGTCGCGCACTTCGACTTCAAATTCGCGCGCGTGGGCGATTTCGAGCACCACGTCGTAGGTGATGCCCGGCAGCACCAGGTTGTTTTTGGGCGGAGCAAGCAGCACACCGTTTTTTACCACGAACACATTGCTCGCCGACGCTTCGGTAAGGTTGCCGTCGCGAAACAAAATAGTTTCCGTGGCGCCCGCGTCCACCGCCATTTGACGCAACAGGCAATTGCCCAGCAACGAAACCGATTTCACATCGCATTTTAGCCAGCGGAAATCCGATGCGGTAATCGCCGACACGCCGTTGTCGATCTGCTCGCGCGAGGGCGTGGTGAGCGGCCCCGACATCATGAACACGGTCTGTTTTACGTCTTTCGGAAACGCGTGATCGCGCTTGGCCACGCCGCGCGTGACTTGCAAATACACTGATTGATCCTCGCCCGCGCTTTCGTTTTTGGCAATGATGCCGGTCATCAGCGTCGTCCATTGTGCTTCGCTCATCGGATTGGCCAGCCGAATGCCGTCGAGGCTGTGTTGCAAGCGCCGCAGATGCTCGGCCATCCGGAATGGACGCCGCGAATACACCGGCACCACTTCATACACGCCATCGCCAAATATGAATCCGCGGTCAAGTACCGGAATACGCGCGTCTTCCAGCGGCATAAACGCGCCGTTAAGGTAAACAATCTCGCTCATGCGTTCCTCATTGAAAACTGATTGGATACTCACTGAAAATACAGCCGCGCGGCATCCCACGCGCGGCCAAAAATCCCCGCGACAGGCACGTCCTCCAGCGCGACCACAGGCAGCGTGTGATAAGGCTTGCCGTTCAATTCAAGTTTTAGCGTGCCAATGGCCTGTCCGGTGCGCACGGGTGCTAACAGCGGCTGTGAGGTTTCGATCTTCGCCTTGAGATTGGCGGCGTCGCCCTTGGGTACGCTCACATAAAGGCCGCCGGGAAAACCGAGCTTCACGGCATTGAGCGTGCCTTTCCATACACGCGGCGTCGATGCCGCCTGATTGGCCTCATATAAACGCACGGTGTCGAAATTCTGATAGCCGTAATTAAGCAGCTTCTGGCTTTCGGCAGCGCGTGCGGCATCCGACGCCGTGCCGAGCACTACCGAAATCAGCCGCCGGTTGTCGCGTTTGGCGGAACTGATCAGGCAATAGCCTGCGGCTTCGGTATGCCCGGTTTTGACGCCATCGACCGTGGCATCGCGCCACAGCAACCGGTTGCGGTTGGCCTGCGTGATGTTGTTGTAGCTGAATTCTTTTTGCGAATACAACGGGTAATGTTCCGGATAATCACGAATCAGCGCCGCCGTAAGTTGCGCCAGATCGCGCGCGGTCGAGGTGTGCTTGGGTTCAGGCAGGCCGGTCGAATTGACGAAATTCGTGGCAGCGAGGCCCATGCGCTTCGCCTCGCGGTTCATCAGCGAGACGAAAGCATCCTCGGTGCCCGCCACGGCCTCGGCGAGCGCAATGGTGGCATCGTTACCGGACTGGATAATCATGCCGCGCATCAATTCATTCACCGTCACCGGAATGTCGGTCTGGATAAACATGCGCGAGCCGGTGGCCTTGCGGGCTTTTTCCGAAACAGGAATCACCTGCTCGGGCTTGAGTTTTTTTTGTTTCAGCGCGTCGAACACCAGATACGCCGTCATCAGCTTGGTCAGCGAAGCCGGCTCGAAGCGCTCGTCGTGCTGGTAACCGGTGAGCAGTTGTCCGCTTTGCGTGTCGAGCAGCACCCACGCGCGCGCGGCGATTTGCGACGGCGGCGGATCATACGCGAGCACGGCAAAGGGATTGAGCGTGGCGCACAGCAGCGACAACCAGGGAATGAGTCGATTCAGCATGCCGCGATTATACGCCGGGGCACGGCACGCATTGCTGCATCGCGCAACGATTAACGCGATGCCTCGTCGCGCCCGGCGCTTTCGGCAAGCCGCTTCACCGCGCGCCGGATAAATGCCATTTGCCTGACCACGCGCCGGCAGCCGTCGCAAACAAACAGATGAATTCTCAGCGTAAACCGTTCCCACGGCGTGAGCTTGCGTTCATGCTGCTGCGACGCCAGCATGGAAACCTCTTTGCAGGTGATGAGACGCATTACGATCTTCCAAACCACTTGATGTCGAGACATTCGCGCAGGGAGAGCCGCGCACGATGCAGCATGACCCAGCAGTTGGTCGTGGTGATTTCCAGTTCCTTACAAATGTCTTCGGTGGGCATGTCCATCACGTCCCGCATCATGAACACGCGCGCGGTCTTGGCAGGCAGATTGCGCGTACACAGTTCAAGCGCTTCGAGAAATTTTTTGTTGTCGAGTGCGCGGTCGGGGTCGCCCCAGTTGCCCGGCGTGTGTTCCCAGTGGCCGTCGGGCTTGAACAGGGCGTCAACGGCATCGGACTCGCTGCGATCATCGTCGTCATTCATCAGCGGCTGCTCGCGCGATTGCCGGCGTATATGATCAATGATCTTGTGTTTAAGGATGCCGGTGAGCCAGGTTTTTACCGACGACTTGCCGGCGAAACGTTCCCAGCCTTCGAGTGCCGCGATCAGCGTGTCCTGCACGGCATCTTCAGCGGCGCCCGCGTCGCGCAATTGCAGCGACGCATAGCGCAGCAGGTACGCGCGATGTTGTTCGATTTCCGGTTGGGCCGCAGCGATGACAGGCATCTATTATTTTTCTTTTAAAAACAAATACTTAAATTAAATTGTGCTTTCGAGGCTATGCGTTGAGTGAGGGTACTCTTGAAATGAAGTAACAGGCTCCCATATTCAAATCATCGGCGCAACAATGAATAGCGCCATACTAATTGGAGAAAACACCATGGTAAATATTACGCGTTTTACACCGTTGGACGATGCATTTGATCAGTTGTTTCGCGGTTTTGTGGTGCGCCCTGTCAATCTGGACGCGCAGGATACCACTGCGAAATTCCGCGTGGATATCGCGGAGAGCGACAAGGCCTACACAGTGCATGCCGATCTGCCGGGCGTGAAAAAAGACGACATCCAGATTTCCATCGACGGCGATCAGGTATCGATCAGCGCCGAGACCAAATCGGAAAAGCAGGTCAAGGACGGCGAGCGCGTATTGCGCACCGAGCGTTACGCGGGCAAGTTCTACCGCGCCTTCACCTTGGGCAGCGCGATCGATGAAGCGGCGGCGAACGCCAAATACGCCGACGGCGTGCTGGAACTGACGCTGCCGAAAAAAGCAGCAGCGGCGGCAAAACGCATCACCATTCAGTAACGATTCGCAAGCAGTAAGTAACAAACGGCGGGGGCATCAATTGCGCCCCGCCGTTTTTTTGCTCGTGTAAAATGAGCGAGTCCTCACCTCGCCCCCATTTTCACCTATGACGAACAGCACGGCAGGCAATCCCGGCGGCGCCAGCGCTAACAGTGCCGCAACGAAGGCCCAGATTCTCGCGGAGGCGCTGCCGTACATCCAGCGTTTTCACGGCAAAACCATCGTGGTGAAATACGGCGGCAACGCCATGACCGATCCGGCGCTTCAAGAGGGATTCGCGCGCGACGTGGTGCTGCTGAAACTGGTGGGCATGAACCCGGTAGTGGTTCACGGCGGCGGGCCGCAAATCGACGATTGGCTGAACAAGATCGGCAAGAAAGGCACGTTTATTCAGGGCATGCGCGTCACCGATGCCGAGACCATGGATGTGGTCGAGATGGTGCTTGGCGGCCAGGTCAACAAAGACATCGTCAATCTCATCAATAAACATGGCGGTCGCGCAGTAGGCCTCACCGGTGCCGACGGCGGACTGATCCGCGCGCGCAAAATGAAACTGCCGGACGCATCCAGGCCGGGCGAGTTTATCGATATCGGCATGGTGGGCGAGGTCGATAGTATCGATCCGGGTATCGTTCAGTTACTGCATACGCAAAATTTCATACCGGTGATAGCGCCCGTGGGCATAGGCAAGAACAACGAGTCGTACAACATCAACGCCGATCTGGTAGCGGGCAAAGTCGCTGAAATTCTCAAAGCCGAAAAACTGGTGGTGTTGACCAATACACCCGGTGTGCTCGACAAAACCGGCAAGCTGCTGACCGGCCTGACGGCGAAAAATATCGACGCGTTATTCGCCGACGGCACCATTCACGGCGGCATGCTACCGAAAATCGTCTCGGTGCTGGATGCCGCGAAAAACGGCGTGAATACCTGTCACATCATCGATGGCCGCGTCGAGCATGCGCTGCTGTTGGAGATTCTGACTGCCGAAGGCGTGGGCACGTTGATCAAAAGCCGCTGAACGCTAACCGTTATTATTAAGGCCGTTGTGATGCGACAAGGCGGCGCATGGATATTCGATCTCGACAACACGCTGCACAACGCTACAGCGCATATTTTCCCTCGCATCAATCGCGCCATGACGCAATATGTGCAGACGCATCTGCGTCTGAGCGAAGCCGAAGCCAACGCACTGCGGCATACCTATTGGCGGCGCTACGGCGCGACGATTCTGGGTTTAATCCGCCATCACGACACCGACCCCGCGCATTTTCTATGGCATACGCACCAATTTCCGGATTTACATAATGTGCTGGTGGCCGAACCCATGCTGCGCGCGACATTAACGCGGCTACGGGGACGAAAATTTGTATTTTCGAACGCGCCCGTGCATTACGCGCAGGCGGTGCTGCGCGCGCTGGGTATCACCGACTTGTTCGCGGACGTTTACACCATCGAGCACACGCGCTACCGGCCCAAACCCGATACGTTTGGATTTCTGCGCTTGTGCCGCAGTCACCACCTGCGCCCGCGAAGCTGTATCATGGTCGAAGACAATCTGGATAATCTGCGTACCGCGAAGCGTTTGGGCATGAAGACGGTTTGGGTAAGCGCAGCGGGGACGGTGCGCGGGAAAGCGCCCGGGTATGTGGATCAAACCGTGCGCAGCGTGGCGCAGTTAAAGTAAAAACATAGAGGATCAGCGTGGCAAGAACTTCAGACCGCAAGAATCAGATTTTACAAACGCTGGCGCAGATGCTTGAGCGCCCTGCGGCAGAAAAAATCACCACCGCGGCGCTGGCGAAGCGGCTGGATGTGTCGGAGGCCGCGCTGTACCGGCATTTTTCAGGCAAGGCAGCAATGTTCGAAGGGCTGATCGATTTCGTCGAGAGCACGCTGTTCGCCCTCATCAATAAAATCACCACTGACGAAAAAAGCGGTGTGCGCCAGGTGGAAGCAACCGTCAGCGTGCTGCTCGGCTTTGCGCAAAAAAATCGCGGCATGACACGCGTGCTGATCGGCGACGCGCTGGTCAACGAAGACGAAAAGCTGCAACAGCGTATCAACCAGTTGCATGAACGGCTGGAAGCTACCGTGCGCCAGTCGCTGCGTTTCGCGGTAACGCAAACTGAAATTGCGCAGGACGCCGATCTCGGCGCGCAGGCGAATCTCGTGATGAGTTTCGTCATCGGCCGCTGGCATCAGTTTGCAAAAAGCGGCTTCAAGCGTGATCCGCTTGAGCTGTGGGGCAAGCAGTGGAAGCAATTGATGGAAGGCGTGCTGGCGTAGCCGCCATCACAAGAACGCACAACGAGGAGCTGAATCATGTCCAGTCTTACCAACGAACAAGTCGCGGAGTTGCTGCTCGGTATTGCGCGTTCGCAGTTGGCGATCGCCGATGCCATCGAAAGTTCGAAAGCCGGATTCAAGGCGACGCATCTGCGCGGCAACGTCGAGAGCGCTGCGCGCATCAAGATGAATCGTCCCTTGGCGTTATCCGATCTGCCGTCGCGCCTGCTGTTGCAGATGCTGGGGCGTAACGCGCCGACACAAGAAGCGGTTGCGCGGGATTTGCAGGCGTTGCTGAATGCCGGCGCGCCGGCGGCGCCGGGCGGCGATACGCTCGATACGGCAAAATAGCGCTCCAGAAAATAGTAATCGGGAAGCGCGAAAATCCATTCGACCACGAATAAAATCATGGCTTCCCATCACCATCACCAGAACCCGGCCTTGAGCAGAGCGGTTAAAGCAAGCCGAGAGCCGTCCCGTTACATTAAATCCAGCACCGGCTTACCCACCATGCGGCGCTCTTCGAACGCAGCGTGCGCCGCCTCGACGTTGTCAAGCGTATAACGTGCGGCGATGGTGATCTTGAGCGATCCATCAAGCAACGCGCCAAAAATATCCGCCGCACGGCGCTGAATCTCTGCCGCATCGCGCAAATGATCCGCCAGCCGGGGTCGCGTCAGGAACAGCGAACCCGATTCACCCAGCTCCAGCGGATCGAGATCCTTGACCGAACCCGACACATTCCCGTAATTCACGATCAGCCCCCGGGTACGCGCCGCGCGAAAACTGTCACGCAACGAGGTTTTGCCGATGGCATCAAAAACCACGTCCACCCCTTGATTGCCGGTAGCGTCGCGCACCGCCTCGACGAAATGCCCGCTGTCGTACAAAAATACCTGGTCCGCGCCGCGCTCACGCGCGACGGCAGCCTTGTCCGCCGTACTGGTGGTTGCAAACACCTGCGCACCGCTGCGTTTCGCCAATTGGATCAGCATCTGTCCAATGCCGCCGGAAGCAGCGTGTATCAGACAGCTTTTACCCGGGCCAAGCTGGCCGACGTCGTAAGTGAGGTAGTGAGCCGTGTAACCCTGAAATACCGAAGCCGCCGCCACATCCAGCGGCAATGCATCGGGCACTTTGACCGCTTGCCACGCCGGCACCACTGCGTATTCGGCATAACTGCCCCAGACAATACACCAGGCAACCCGATCGCCCGGCTGATGCGTGGTGACGCCCTCGCCTACAGCCACCACTTCGCCTGCGCCCTCCATACCCAACGTACACGGCAGCCGCACGGGATACGTGTGCGACTGGGCGTACTTACCCTGACGGGTATGGATATCCATAAAATTGATCCCCGCATGATGCACACGAACCAGAACGGTACCCGACGTAGCCTTGGGCACCGGCGTATCGATGCGCCGCAGGACTTCGGGGCCGCCATACTGGTGTATCTGAATGCTTTGCACGATAGCGATTTTCCAATCGAGGGCGGGCATTATCCCGTGTTCTGGCTTCGCCTTCTATCGCGGCGCAGGTAACGGTGTATCGCACTGCGCGCTTTTGCTATCGTCCATCAACGAAAAAGCCGATCCCCCGGCCACAAATCTCGCCACCGCAATTGCGCCAAGCCCTTGTTAAACAGAGTAAAATCTAACGATGAACGTGCAAACCTACATGCAGGGCGTGGGCCGGCAAGCGCGTGCCGCGTCGCGGCTGATTGCCAGGGCCGATACGGCGACCAAAAACAAGGCGTTGACGGTGACGGCGCAGGCTATTGAGCGTGCATCGCAAACGCTGCTCGACGCCAACGCACTGGATGTTGCCGCAGCGCGCCACAAGAAACTCGACGATGCGGCAATTGACCGGCTGATCCTCACGCCCAAGACCATCGCGGCAATGGCGGACGGCCTGTTGCAAATCGCCACGCTGCCTGATCCGGTCGGCGAAATCAGCGGCCTCAAGTATCGTCCGTCGGGCATACAAGTCGGGCAAATGCGCGTACCGCTGGGCGTGGTCGGCATCATTTATGAATCGCGTCCCAACGTGACGGCGGACGCTGCCGGGCTGTGTCTGAAATCCGGCAACGCGGCGATCCTGCGTGGCGGCTCGGAGGCGATTCATTCCAATCAGGCGATTGCCGCGTGCGTACGCGAGGGTCTGGTTGCCGCCGGTTTGCCGGAAACCGTGGTGCAAGTCATTGAGACTACCGACCGTGCGGCAGTGGGCGAACTCATTACCATGCGCGAATTCGTCGATGTCATCGTGCCGCGCGGCGGCAAGGGATTGATCGAACGGCTGCTGCGTGAATCGCGCATTCCGATGATCCAGCATCTCGATGGCGTGTGCCACGTGTATATCGACGACAAGGCGGATATCGACAAGGCGATCCGTGTGGCGGACAACGCCAAGACGCAGCGGCTGGGCGTTTGCAACGCCATGGAAACGCTGTTGGTGGCGCGCGGCATTGCTCAGAAAATCCTGCCACCGCTGTGCAAAATTTATCTCGATAAGGGCATTGAGCTGCGCGGCGATGACGAATCACGGAAAATCGTGCCACAAATGAATCCGGCGCACGAAGAAGATTGGTACACCGAATATCTCGCAGCGATATTGTCCGTGCGCATCGTCGATGGCCTCGATCAGGCGATCGAGCACATCAACACCTACGGCTCGCAACACACCGATGCCATCGTCACCGAAGACATTACCCGCGCGCGACGCTTCATTGCCGAAGTCGATTCGAGTTCGGTAATGGTGAATGCATCGACACGCTTCGCCGACGGCTACGAGTACGGCCTCGGCGCAGAAATCGGCATCTCCACCGACAAGCTGCACGCACGCGGGCCAGTCGGACTTGAAGGATTGACGTCGCTTAAGTATGTAGTGTTTGGCGACGGGCATATCCGCACGTAAATCATAAGTATATGTTTTTATTGGATTTTTAATGTCGAAGCTGATCGAAGTCAAAGTCCCCGCCATCGGCGACTTCAAGAATATTCCCGTCATCGAAGTGCTGGTTAAACCGGGCGATACCGTTAAGCCGGAAGACTCTTTAGTCACACTCGAATCCGACAAAGCCACGCTCGATGTGCCCGCGCCCGTCGCTGGCGTGGTGACGGAACTCAAAGCGAAAGTCGGCGATAAGGTATCAGAAGGGTCGTTGATTCTGATGCTGGAGGTTACAGAAGCGATTACGGAAGTGGGTGCGAAAGCTGCCGCCACTGCGGCCGCGCCAGCGCCATCAACACAAGCGGCGCCCGCCGCATCGGCGAAACCAGCACCTGCCGCAACAACGCCCGCGCCAACGTCTGCGACAAACATCAAGGCCGACATACACGCCGAAGTCGTTGTGCTAGGCGCGGGTCCCGGCGGCTACACGGCGGCATTCCGCGCCGCGGATCTCGGCAAAAAAGTGGTGTTGGTCGAACGTTACCCTTCGCTCGGCGGCGTGTGTTTGAACGTGGGTTGCATTCCTTCCAAAGCGCTGCTGCATGTGGCGAAAGTGATTACCGAGGCTGACGAAGCCGCGCACACCGGTATCACCTTCGGCAAACCCACGATTGATATCGACAAACTGCGCGCGTGGAAATCCGGCGTCGTTGGCAAACTCACCAAGGGTTTGTCAGGGCTGGCCAAGCAACGCAAGGTGCAAGTAGTTACCGGGCGCGGCGAATTTGCCTCGGCCAACACCCTCAACGTTGAAACCGCCGAGGGCGTAAAAACTATCGCGTTCGATAATTGCATCATTGCAGCAGGTTCGTCGGTGACGCGCATTCCCGGTTTTCCGTATGACGACAAGCGCATCATTGATTCCACCGGCGCACTCGAACTCGCGGAGATTCCCAAACGCATGCTGGTGATCGGCGGCGGCATCATCGGCCTGGAAATGGCCACGGTGTACGATGCGCTGGGCAGCAAGATCACAGTCGTGGAGTTGATGGATGCGCTGATTCCAGGCGCCGACAAAGACATCGTCAAAGTGCTGGAAAAGCGCATTAGCAAACGCTACGAAAAAATACTGCTGAAAACCAAAGTCACCAAAATCGAAGCACAGAAGGAAGGCCTCAAAGTCACCTTCGATGCCAGTGGGACAGCCAGCACCGACACCTTCGACGCGATTCTGATGGCGGTAGGCCGTCGTCCGAACGGGCGTGAGATCAAGGCCGAAGCTGCGGGCGTCAGCGTGAACGACCGCGGCTTCATTCCCGTCGACAAACAAATGCGCACCAACGTGCCGCACATCTACGCCATCGGCGATATCTGCGGCGAACCCATGCTGGCGCACAAAGCCTCACATGAAGCGAAGATCGCCGCCGAGGTGATCGCCGGGCACAAAGCATTTTTCGACGCGCGCACCATTCCGTCAGTGGCGTACACCGATCCGGAAATCGCGTGGATGGGTCTCACCGAAACGCAGGCAAAAGCGCAGGGTGTTGATTTCGAAAAAGCGGTTTTCCCGTGGGCTGCCAGCGGCCGTGCGCTATCCACCGGCCGCGACGACGGCATGACCAAACTGCTGTTCGACAAAACCACGCGCCGTGTGCTGGGCGCCGCCATCGTCGGCGTTAATGCCGGCGAACTCATCGCTGAAACCGTGCTGGCGCTGGAAATGGGCGCCGATGCCGCAGACCTTTGCCTGACCATTCATCCGCATCCGACTTTGTCGGAGACCGTAGCCTTCGCCGCAGAAATCGCGGAAGGCTCGATCACCGATCTCTACTTCCCGAAAAAATAGCCATCTCCCTTCCGTAACCCGCGCGTGCCTTGGTGCGCGCCCATTCGCATCGCACACATGAAACTCCCTCTTGAAGGCGTCAAAGTCCTTGATCTCACGCACGCGCTTGCCGGCCCGTATTGTTCCACCATGCTTGCCGATTACGGCGCGGAAGTCATCAAACTCGAAGCCTTCGGCGCAGGCGATATTTCACGCAGTTGGGGTGCGCCGCTACCGGGCGGAGAAACCGCCTACTTCGCTGCGCTCCACCGCAACAAGAAGGGCATCGAGCTCGATCTCAAGCATGCACGCGGCAAGGAATTGTTTTTTGAATTCATCAAACGCTGCGATGTGGTGCTGGAAAATTTCCGCGTCGGCACGCTGAAAAAGCTCGGCCTCGATTATGAGAAAGCCAAGGCCGTGAATCCGGGCATCATCTATTGCTCGATCTCCGGTTTCGGACAAACCGGCCCCTACAAGGACCGCGCGGCACTCGATCTTATCCTGCAGGCGGAGTCCGGCATGATCAGTGTCACCGGAGCCGTCGGCGGGCCCAATGTGCGCTGCGGCGTGTCAATTGCCGATCTTACTGCCGGACTGAATGCGGCCTTCGGCGTGATGGCCGCGTTACGCGTGAAGGAAAAAACCGGCAGGGGCCAGACCGTCGATGTGTCGATGATGGAGGGGCAGATGGCGCTGCTCAACACCATGATCGGCAACTATCTTGCCGACGGCGTAGTGCCGCAGGCACTGGGAACCGCGTATAACGCGCTGCTGCCGTATCAAACTTTCCACACCAAGACCAACGACTTGGCACTTGCTGTAGGCAGTGAAAAGCTGTGGAAAACCTTCTGCCCGGTCATCGGCCGTCCTGAACTGATAGACGATCCGCGCTACAAGACCAATCCACTGCGCCGCAAGAACCGCGACGCGCTGCTGCCACTGTTGCAGGAAATCTTCCTCACCCGCACCTACGACGAATGGGCCGAGCTGCTGGTGAAAAACGGCATACCCGTTGGCGCCATCAACGACCTCGCGCAAGTGTGCGAGCACCCGCAAGTCAAAGCGCGCGGGTCACTGATCGACATCGACCATCCGAAAATCGGCAAGACCAAAATCGTCGGCCCGGTGGCGAAACTGTCGGAAACGCCGGCGACCATACGCTCGCCGTCGCCCACGCTGGGCCAGCACACCGAGGAAGTACTGCGTGATTTTTTGAACATGCCGCCCGAAGCGATCGCCGAGTTAATAACCGCCGGCGTGATTGCCAAACGTTGAGCGCCGTCAATTCGAACCACCTAAGGAGCTGACACTATGAGCCGCCTGCAACCCGTTGATCCTGCCACTCTCAAACCCGAAGGCCGCGCGGTCTACGACAAAATCGCCAATTCGCCGCGCGGTGGTGTGCGCGGACCGTTTCTGGCGCTGCTGCACGTGCCGGAAATGTGCGACCGCATTCAGCATCTGGGCGGCTACCTGCGCTATGACACCTCGTTCGATGCACGCCTGTCGGAGATGGCAATCCTTATCGTCGCGCGGCGTTTTAATTGCCCTTATGAATGGTTCGCCCACGAGCCGCATGCGCAAAAAGGCGGGCTTGCGCAACCGGTGATTGAAGCGATCCGCGAGCGCCGCCGTCCCGACGCGATGAAAACCGATGAAACGGCGCTCTACGATTTCGCCAGCGAACTCGTCACCAACAACAGCATCTCCGACACCACCTATCAGCGTGCGCTCGATGCCTTCGATAAACGCGGTGTGGTGGAACTGGCGGGGCTCATCGGCTACTACATGATGATCGCGATGACACTGGTGGCGCACGACCTGCAACCGCCCGCGGGCACGCCGCCGTTGTTTAAATAATAGTCGTTAATAAAAGAACTTCTCGCAACGGCCTGACCAAAGTGAAGCTCTCAGCGTGGCGGAAACGGCACAACCAGCCGTATCGATTTTAGGGCAGAAAATTACTCGCAGCTCCGTCACGGTTTCGGCGCCAGCCCGATCGACTGCATGAACTCCAGTTGCTGCACGCGGCGGAAAGCGAGGTGCTTGGCGTATTCCGCGCTGCCCATCCACAGGTTTTCCCACAAATGCTTGGCGGTGTGGTCTTTCCACTCCGGACTTTTGTAGACACGCTCCAGTTGCGCTTCGAAATGCGCAGCCGCTTCTTTCGGCACGCCCGCAGCCATGGCAAAACCGCGACCGGTGCCAAAGTGTATGTCATAGCCCAGTTCTTTTAGCGTGGGCACATCGGGCACCACGGAAAGACGCTGCCCCGAACTCACTGCGAGCACGCGGAGTTTTTTTCCTTCCACCGCAGACAATGCTTCGCCGATGTTTTCGGTCGTGAAGTGCACGTGCCCGCCCATCACCTGCATGATTGCCTCCGAGCCGGCCTTGAACGAAACCGTTTTATATTTCGTGCCCGTGGCTCGTTCGATCAACCACACCAGCAATTGCCCTGAGCCGCCCGGGGTGGTGATGCTGGCCGTGAGCGCACCGGGATCACGCTTGGCGACTTCGATAAACTCTTTAAACGTTTTGTAAGGCGCATCGACCGGCACCATCAACGCTTGCGGATCCTGCGCGAGAAATGCGATGGGGGTGTAGTGCTCCGGCCCCAATTGCATATCGGGGCGCAATCCTACTGTAAGCATGGTGAGGCTCGCTACCGCCATCACCGCATGCGGATCGCCGCGTTTGCTCTTGATGTAGTTGTAAGCGATCGCCCCGCCGCCGCCCGGCCGGTTGGACACGTTAATCGGCTGCGTAATCCATTTGTTGCGCGTAAGTATGTCCGACACCACGCGCGCGAGGATGTCGGTGCCGCCGCCCGGCGACGTATGCACCACGACCTCGAGCGGGCGCGACGGAAAGGTCTGCGCCATCGCGCTGGCGGCAGCCATCCCGGCCGCAAAAATAACGGCACGTAACCAAGGGCGCATCGCTATGCTATTCATACAAAGGCCTCGCATTCATCACGTCCATCACGGCCGAGAACTATTTCTTCAGCAGCCCAACATGCAACAGAAAACCGCGGAATTCCTCGCGCCGCGACTCGATATATTTCCGGAATTGCGCGCCGTCGAGGTAACTGTCTTCGAAATTGTTCGTGGCCGAATAATCCTTCCAGATCTTCGACGCAAACGCGCGCTTGAGCATGCCCTCCGCTGCGGCAGCCGCTTCTTTTGGAACACCGGGCGGCATCGCAAAGGCGCGGCCGGTGCCCACAACAATGGGGTAGCCTGCCTCCTTCATGGTCGGGACATCGGGCAGCGCGACCATACGCCGCTCGCCGGTCACCGCCAGCACACGCACCCTTTTCGACTCAAGGTGTGGCGCGACTTCGCTGAGATTTTCCGTCGTCAGCTGTATATGCCCGCCGGCAACCGCTGTGCCGGCTTCGGCGCCGCTCTTGAACGATACATATTTGAATTTGGCGCCGGTTTCTTTTTCGAGCACGTATTGAAACAGACGGCCCGATCCTGTGGCGGACGCGATGGCGCTCACAATCGTGTTGGGCTCGCGCTTGGCCGCCTCAATGAGGTCTTTTACGTTGGTAAATTTGGTATCCGCCGTGACCGCGACCACTTGCGGATCCATCGCAAAAAAGGCGAGCGGCGTAAAGTCTTCAATGGTGAACCCGAGGTCTGGCCGCGTCAGCGCCGACATGAAGGTGCCGGTCGCCACCGCGAGAATCACGTGGGGATCGCCGCGTTTTCCCTTGACGTAGTTATAAGCGATCGCCCCGCCGCCGCCGACGCGGTTCGACACCACCGGCGCCTGCGACACCAGCTTTTCGCGTGTGAAAATCTCCGCCATCAGTCGCGCAAACTGATCGGTACCGCCGCCTGCCGACGTGTGCGCGACGAATTCGAGCGGCTGCGATGGAAACGCCTGCGCCAGGGCGGTTGATGACAGGCTGCCCGCAGCGAAAATCAGTGCCGCCGTTATTTGATATCTCAATGTATGGTGTTTCATGGCACCCCGGCTGGATTTTTGCAAAGTGTAGTCGCTCGCGGCGCACAGGAGAATCACTGTATTAACCCTTGTTTTTACTGCCCTTTTCAGGTGCGTTGCAAAGGCGTAGTATTACCGCCACTTTACCGGCTCGTCCCTTCGGGAACGATGAATTTTTTTTAATAAAAACATATAGTTACGATAGTCCGCTGATTGTCTGCCTCAACCCCGGAGCACTGATTGAAACCCACCGATATTGCACACCCCGATTACTTCCATAAAGTTGTCGATTGTCAGTATGCGTGTCCAGCCCACACGCCCGTTCCCGAATACATCCGCATGATCGCAGCGGGCAAGTACGACGATGCCTACATGGTCAACTGGAAATCCAATGTATTTCCCGGCATCTTGGGCCGCACCTGCGACCGTCCGTGCGAACCCGCGTGCCGCCGTGGCCGCGTGGAAGAAGGCAACGTCGAGATGCGCAAGCCCACCGGGCACGGTGAGCCGCATGCCGAGCCGGTGGCGATCTGCCGTCTCAAACGCGTCGCCGCGGACAACAAAACCAAAGCAAGCGTTGCCGCGCGCATGCCCAAAGCGCCGGCCAAGAAAAACGGCAAGCGCATTGCCTGTATCGGCGCAGGCCCGGCGTCGCTGACGGTGGCGCGTGATCTCGCGCCGCTGGGTTATCACGTGACGGTATTCGAATCGGATCAAAAAGGCGGCGGCTTCATGCGCACGCAGGTACCGCGCTTTCGTTTGCCCGAAGAAGTGATCGACGAGGAAGTCGGCTACATCCTCGATATCGGCAACGTTGAATTGAAATCCGGCAAAACGATTGAGAGTCTCAAATCGGTTCTGGCAGAAAACTACGATGCGGTTTTTGTCGGCACCGGCGCGCCACGCGGCCGTGATCTCGATGCGCCGGGACGCAATGAATGCGCCGCCAACATCCACATCGGCATCGACTGGCTATCCAGCGTGTCGTTCGGCCACATCACCAAAATCGGCAAGAAGGTGATTGTGCTCGGCGGCGGCAACACCGCGATGGACTGCTGCCGCTCGTCCAAACGCCTCGGCGGCGAAGACGTGAAAGTGATCGTGCGCTCCGGCTACGAGGAAATGAAAGCCTCGCCGTGGGAAAAAGAAGACGCCGTGGATGAAGGCATTCCCATCCTGAACTTCATGGTGCCGAAAGCATTCATCCACAAAGACGGCAAACTCACCGGCATGACATTCGAAAAAGTCAAAGCCGAATACGACGCCAAAGGCAGGCGTAATCTGGTGCCGACGGGTGAGCCGGAGCAACTGGTTGAATGCGACGATGTGCTGGTGGCCATCGGCCAGGAAAACGCTTTCCCGTGGATCGAGCGCGACATCGGGCTCGAATTCGACAAGTGGAAAATGCCGGTGGTGGATAAAGTCACCATGCAATCCACCAACCCAAAAGTATTTTTCGGCGGCGATGCGGCGTTCGGCCCCAAGAACATCATCTGGGCAGTAGCGCACGGTCACGATGCCGCAGTGTCGATCGACAAATTCTGCCAGGGCGAAAATCTGCAGGAGCGCCCCGATCCGATGACCAATCTGATCTCGCAGAAGATGGGCATCCACGAATGGAGCTACGACAACGATATCTCCGAGCAACTGCGCAATCGCGTACCGTGGAAAGACAAAAAAATCACTTTGAAGGATATTAAAGTAGAGGTCGAACTCGGCTTTGATCCGACGGCAGGCCTCGCCGAAGCGCAGCGTTGTCTGAACTGTGACGTGCAAACCGTGTTCTCGGAAAAGCTGTGCATCGAGTGCGATGCGTGCGTCGATATCTGCCCGATGGATTGCATCACCTTCACGCCCAACGCCGAAGAAGCTGAGTTGCGCGCGCAGTTAAGCGCGCCGTCGCTGCACGCGAAGACGCAGGATTTGTATATCTCGGAAACACTCAAAATGACCGGCCGCATCATGGCGAAGGATGAGGACGTGTGCCTGCACTGCGGCCTGTGTGCCGAACGCTGCCCGACGGGTGCGTGGGACATGCAAAAATATCTGATCGAGATGACGCACGCGGGGCCGGGTTGCCGCAAACCAAGCTCACCACAACGCAAAGCCGCATAAAACATTGAATTAAAACAAACACTTACATGAAACAAATCACAGCCACCAACGACTTCGTCGTTAAATTTGCCAATGTCAACGGCTCCGGTTCAGCGTCGGCGAACGAACTGTTCGCACGCTCGATTCTGCGCATGGGCGTGCCGGTGTCGCCACGCAATATTTTTCCGTCGAACATTCAGGGCCTGCCTACGTGGTACGAAGTGCGCGTCAACGAAACCGGCTATCAAGGCCGGCGCGGCGGCGTGGACATGATGGTGGCGATGAATCCGCAAACCTGGGACAAGGACATCAAGGAAATCGATGTCGGGGGCTATCTGTTTTACGACAACTCCAAACCACTGCCGAAATCGAAATTCCGCGACGACATCAACATCATCGGCATACCGCTTACGGAAATCTGCAACGCAACGTATTCCGATCCGCGCCAGCGCCAGTTGTTCAAGAACATCATATACGTCGGCGCACTCAGTGCATTGCTCGACATCGATCCGGCGGAAATCGAAAAACTTTTCACCGAGCAATACAAAGGCAAAGAAGCGCTGCTGCAATCCAACTTTAAAGCGCTGAAGCTCGGGCGCGATTACGCCACGCAAAATCTTACTTGCCCGCTCGGCATACGCATCAAGCGCGCCGACAACGTCGGCGACAAAATCTTCATGGACGGCAACAGCGCAGCCGCGCTGGGCGCGGTTTATGGCGGCGCCACGGTATGCGCGTGGTATCCGATTACGCCTTCGTCCTCGCTCGCGGAATCCTTCATCAGCTATTGCCAAAAGCTGCGCAAAGAGCCGGAGACCGGCAAAGCACGCTACGCCATCATTCAAGGGGAAGACGAACTCGCCTCCGTCGGGATCACCATCGGCGCCGGCTGGAACGGCGCGCGTTCGTTCACCACCACCTCCGGCCCCGGTATTTCGCTGATGAATGAATTCATCGGTCTGGCCTACTTCGCTGAAATTCCCGTGGTGCTGATCGACGTGCAGCGCGGCGGCCCGTCCACCGGCATGCCCACACGCACACAGCAATCGGACGTGCTGTCGTGCGCTTATGCGTCGCACGGCGATACCAAGCATGTGCTGCTTTTCCCCGAAGACCCGACCGAGTGTTTTGAGATGAGCGCGCAGGCGTTTGACCTGGCCGAACGCCTGCAAACGCCCGTGTTCGTGATGACCGATCTGGACATCGGCATGAACACGCGCCTGTGCCGCCCGATGGTGTGGGACGAAGCCAAAGCCTACGATCGCGGCAAAGTGATGACATATGACGCGCTCGAAGCCGGCGCGGATTTTGGCCGCTACAACGACGTGGACGGCGACGGCATTGCCTACCGCACCTACCCCGGCACGCATCCGCAGCACGGCGCGTATTTCACGCGCGGCACCACCAAAGACAAATACGCGCGCTACAGCGAAGCCGGCCCCGATTACATCGAGAACGTGACGCGCCTGCTGCGCAAATTCGAAACCGCCAAAAAGCTGGTGCCGCAACCGGTGCTGCACAAGGCCAAAGCGTCAACGCGTTACGGCGCGATTTATTTCGGATCCACCAGCCCGGCAATGCAGGAAGCGCTGGATGTGCTGACGGCGCAAGGCGTTCACGTTGATGCCATGCGCGTGCGCGGCTTCCCGTTCGCGGATGAAGTCAACGAATTCATTGCCGCCCATCCGGGCGTGTTCGTCGTCGAGCAAAATCGCGATGCGCAGCTGAAATCCATGCTGGTCAACGAAGGTCAGATCGATCCGAAACGCCTAATTTCGGTACTGCATTACGACGGCACGCCGATCACCGCGCGTTTTATCAGCGATCACATTTCCAAACATATCGCGGCGCACACCGTGGTTCCCATCCAAACCGGGCGTATCAGCGCCTAATATCTCGCGCTCCCCTCGCTGCGCCCCCCCTCCGGAAGAAGGGCTGGGGAGAGCGCAGCGAGGGGGCCGAAGGCGGGAAATGTCCCGAACGAGGAAAAAATGACCTACATAGCCAAACCCAAACTGCATCACCCCGCGCTGACCAAGAATGCCGTCGGCTACACGCGCCGCGACTACGAAGGCAAAATTTCCACGTTATGCGCAGGTTGTGGCCATGACTCCATCAGCGCCGCCATCGTGCAGGCGTGCTGGGAACTCGACATCCAGCCGCATCGCGTCGCCAAATTGTCCGGCATCGGCTGTTCGTCGAAAACGCCGGATTATTTTCTCGGCAATTCACATGGCTTTAACAGCGTGCACGGCCGTATGCCGTCGGTGCTGACGGGCGCTAACCTCGCCAACCGCGAATTGATTTATCTCGGCGTCTCGGGTGACGGCGATTCAGCCTCCATCGGCATTGGCCAGTTTGCGCACGCTATGCGCCGCGGCATCAACATGGTTTACATTGTTGAAAACAACGGCGTGTACGGCCTCACCAAAGGCCAGTTCTCAGCCACCGCAGACAAAGGGTCCAAATCCAAGCGCGGCATCGTCAATTCCGACGAACCACTCGACATGATCGGCATGGCGTTGCTGCTCGGCGCCACCTATGTCGCGCGCAGCTTCTCGGGCGACAAAAAACAACTGGTGCCACTGATCAAGGGGGCGATGGAACACAAAGGCGCCGCGTTTATCGACGTGGTGTCGCCGTGCGTGGCGTTCAACAATCACGCCGGCTCTACCAAGAGCTACGAATACGTGCGCCAGCACAACGAAGCGGTGAACCGTCTCGACTTCATTGAAGGCCGCGAGGAAATTACCGCAGACTACGCTCCGGGCGAAGTGATTAACGTGACGCAACATGACGGCAGCGTGATGCGCCTGCGTAAACTGTCGGAAGACCACGACCCCACCAACCGCATCAAGACCATGAACTACGTGCAGGAGCATGCGGCCAAAGGCGAAGTGGTTACCGGACTGCTCTACATCGATCCCAGCGCGGTGGATATGCACGAGCATCTGAACACCGTTGCAACACCACTCAACCAACTGAGTGCGAAGGAGTTGTGCCCCGGTTCAAAGGCACTGGATCGCATCAACGCTGGCTTGCGATAAATATCTGTTTTTAAACAATAAAATCCCGGCGCTTGCCGGGATTTTTGTTTGGCCAAACCACTTTGCATCAAACTATCTTGGGTGTAACCTCGAGCGGTCGGATCACATGGGAGGAAAAAATGCATCATAAAAAATCATCACCAGATGTCATTGCGGCCCGCGAAACAGCGGTCGCGCCAACGGACACCAAGCGCCGCCGCTTTCTGACCCGCGGCGCATCGGTCGCAGGCACGCTCGCGGCGGGCGGTATAGCAACCAACGCCGCGGCGCAGGAAGTCCCGGCGTGGATGAAAGCGCCGGGCACGCCGATGCGTGCTTACGGCGCGCCTTCTAAATTCGAAGATCCCGTGAGGCGGCCATTTGCATCAGGTTATGCATCCGTGTCGCCGGGCACCGGCAGTTCGCGCACGCCGCATCAGGCGCTCGAAGGCACCATCACACCGAGCGGCCTGCACTTTGAGCGCCATCACAACGGCGTGCCGGATATCGATCCGGCGAAGCACGAATTGCTGATACACGGCATGGTGAATCGTCCGCTGGTATTTACGCTGTCGTCGTTGTCGCGCTATCCGATGATTTCGCGCACTTACTTTGTTGAATGCGCCGGCAACAGCGGCGGCAATGCGGGCGCCAAACCGCCGCAGGCCACCGCTGGCGCGATTCACGGCCTGGCATCAGTGAGTGAGTGGACCGGGGTACCGCTATCCCTGTTGCTGAATGAAGCCGGCATCGCCAGCGGCGCGCAATGGATCCTCGCCGAAGGCGCCGATTCCGCCGCCATGAGCCGCAGCGTGCCGCTGACCAAGATCATGGACGATGCGATGGTCGCGCTGTATCAGAACGGCGAGCGTGTGCGCCCCGAGCAGGGCTATCCGATGCGGCTGTTGTTGCCCGGCTGGGAAGGCAACATGAGCGTGAAGTGGCTGCGCCGCATTAAGGTTACCGACGGCCCCACGCACACCAAGGACGAAACGTCGAAGTATTCCGATTTGCAACCCGACGGTAAGGCACGCCAGTTCACCTTTGAACTGGGCGTTAAATCGATCATCACTTTTCCCTCGTTCGGCCACAAGCTGGATCGCCACGGCCTGTACGAAATCAGCGGCATTGCGTGGTCGGGCGCCGGGCGCATCAGCCGCGTGGAAATTTCCGCCGACGGCGGCGCCAGCTGGCGCGACGCCAATCTGCAAGGCCCGATATTCTCCAAGAGCTTCACGCGCTTTCGCTTGCCGTGGGAGTGGAATGGAACGTCAGCCACACTGCAAAGCCGCGCCATCGACGAAAAAGGCAATGTGCAACCGACACGCACGGCATTCAGATCACAGTACGTGGCCGGCATGAATTACCACAACCATTACATTCAGACTTGGGGCGTCGCCGCCGACGGGAGCATCAGCAATGTACACGTATAGAAAAATGGGGGTTGGTCTGACTACAGCAGCATTGCTTGCCGCCTGCGCGTCCACACCCGAGAACACTACCGGCACAGCACCCACGCGCGGCCCCAACCTCGGGGCAACACCGTCCGCCGCGATGGTCGCGGCGATGGACACCAGCATACCGCCGAGCGGCGCGGGATTGCCTGCAGGCAGCGGCAGCGTAGCGCAAGGACAGAAGGTGTACGAATCGAAATGCCAGACCTGTCACGGCCCGAAAGGCGCCGGCAAACCGGCTGATCCGCTGGTGGGCGGCATCGGTTCGCTCGGCACCGGCAAACCCATGCGCACGGTGGGCAGTTATTGGCCGTACGCAACCACGCTGTTTGATTACACTCGCCGCGCCATGCCGACCAACGCGCCGCAAACGCTCAGCAATGACGAAGTGTATGCGGTCAGCGCCTATGTGCTGTTCCTGAACGGCATCGTGCCGGAGTCGGCCGTGATGACGGCGCAAACATTGCCACAGGTAAAGATGCCCAATCGCGACGGGTTTATCGATTATTCAAAAAAATAACTCGATAGAGGGGAGTAGCAGCATGAGCACCAGCCCACCGCGATTTGAATTCGATACGTCATGGCCCAAGCCGCTTCCCGTCGGCTGGATCACCGGACAACTGCCTTGTGTGTACGTCGATCACAGCAACAACGTGCTGATCGTCAATCGCGGCAATATCACCGACGAAGAACGCGAAACCTGCATCCAGGCGCCGCCGGTGATGATCTTCGATTCAGAAGGCAACATGATCGATGCCTGGGGCGACTGGAATGTGATGCCGTCCACACCCCACAGTTGCGCTGTCGATCACGACAACAACGTCTGGATCAGCGCGAACGGCGACGGCATGGTGCAGAAATACACCTACGATGGAAAGCTGCTGTTGCAGATCGGCACCAAGGGCGTGTTCGATACCGCCGACGGCGGCAAGCGCGGCCCGGGCGCCAACACTGCGCATGACCGGCTCAATAAGCCGGCAGGCATCGCGTGCGATCCGGAAAACGGCAACGTGTATTTTGCCGATGGTTACGGCAACCGGCGCGTCGTTGTTTTCGACAAAAACGGAAAATTTCTGCGCCAGTGGGGGCGGCAGGCAACCCCCGAAGAAATGGCAGCCGGCGTGGGCGGGGTTTTCGCCGAAGTGGTACATAGCGTGGACATCAGCAAGCAAGGCCTGGTGTATGTCGGCGACCGCCAGGGCGACCGTGTGCAGGTGTTCGACAAGGTGGGCAATTTCAAACGCAACATCTGGGTGCGCACCGGAACGCCGACGCTGCCGGACAAACGCGGCACGGCATGGTGGACGGCCTTCTCGCCGGATCACGAACAAAAATATCTGTACGTGATGAACGGCCGCAACGAGCAAGTGCATATACTCGATCATGCAAGCGGCGAAATTCTGTCGAGCTTCGGCCGGCCCGGACATCAACTCGGCGATTTCACGCATGGCCATAGCCTTGCCGTCGATAAACAAGGCAATCTGTATGTGGCCGAGACCAACTGGGGTCGCCGCGTACATCGATTTCGCCTGGTCAGCTGATTTACGGTAGTTCCTAATCGACACAAAGGGGTGCGCCATGCGACAAACATTTCGATACCGGATAGCGCTACTGTGGCTGACCTGTGCAAGCACAGCATTTGCGCAAACATGGAAGCCTGAACGCAACGTCGAGCTGGTCATCCCCACGTCACCCGGCGGGTCAAACGACATCGCCGGCCGCACCATTCACAAGCTGCTGAACGATCTCAAGCTGCTGCCGGTGTCGAGCTCGGTGGCAAACCGTAGCGGCGGCGAGCACAATGTCGCTTACACCTATGTGTCGCAGCGTAACGCAGACGCGCACACCATCGGCATTATGTCCACGCCCATGCTGGTGAACGCCGTCGAAGGCCGTTCAACATTGACGCACAACGATGTCTCGCCCATCGCCTATCTTTTTACCGAGCCGATGATTGCGCTGGTGCGCGCCGACTCTCCGCTCAAGACCGGCAAAGATGTGATCGATGCGCTGCGAAAAAATCCAGGGGCGCTGAGTATCGCGCTCACCAGCACCGGGCATCGCGTCTCCATCGGCATGCCGTTGCTGAAAGGCGGCGTGACCTTGAAAGGCATCCGCATGCCGGCTTTTAAGGGCGGCGGCGAAACGGTTACTGCGGTGCTCGGCGGACATGCCGATATGCTGATCACATCGGTTTCCACCAGCGTGCAACACATTGCGTCGGGACAGATGCGCGGTCTCGCCGTAAGTTCAACCCGCCGCATGGGCGGTGCTTTGGCCGCAGTGCCAACATGGCAGGAACTCGGTTTCCAGAGTTCGGGCTCGTGGAAAGGCGTGATGGGGCCGAAAGGCATCACGTCGGCACAAGTCGCGTTCTGGGAGGACGTGATGCGTCGTGCGTCGCAAAGCGACGAGCTGCGCCAGTATGCCGATCAGAACCAGTGGCTGCTCGAATTCAAGAACGCGGCAGAAACCAGGAAGTGGCTGGACGATGAATTCGCCGCTCTAAAATCAGCAATGACCGAACTGGGATTGGTCAGATCGCAGTAACAGACAGCTACAGGAAACAATCATGTCACTGAAACTACGCAAACTATCTTACGCGCTCGGCGCGGAAGTCTGCGACATCGATGTTGCCGCACCGATGAGCGAAGCCGCTTTCGGCGAAATTTACAAGGCGTTTCTCGATCACGGCATTTTGCTGTTCCGCAATCAGGACATCACGCGCGAGCAGCATATCGAATTCAGCCGCCGCTT
>JBEBHE010000250.1:0-7078 GCA_040081205.1 Burkholderiales bacterium
CGTTGACCTCGCATTTTTCGAGCGCCTGATTGCGATTGCGCGTGAACACAATATTTACGTAGTGCACGATCTGGCCTATGCGGACATTGTGTTTGATGACTACCGCGCGCCGTCGATCCTAGAAGTGCCGGGTGCGAAAGAAGTCGCCGTCGAATTTTTTACCATGTCGAAAAGCTACAATATGGCCGGCTGGCGCGTGGGCTACATGGTCGGCAACCGTGATCTGGTGAATGCGCTGGGCCGCATGAAGAGCTATCACGACTACGGGACTTTCACGCCGATACAAGTGGCGTCGATCATCGCGCTCGAAGGCCCGCAGGAATGTGTGGAAGAAGTGCGCCAGACCTATCAGAACCGGCGCGACGTGCTGTGCGCTGGCTTGCATGCCGCAGGCTGGATGGTGGATGTCCCCAAGGCGACGATGTATGTGTGGGCGGCCATCCCGGACGCCTACAAGAAAATGGGGTCCCTGGAGTTTTCCAAAAAGCTGCTGTCGGATGCGAAGATTGCCGTTGCGCCGGGTACCGGCTTTGGACATTACGGCGATGGTCACGTGCGTTTTGCCATGATTGAAAATGAAGCCCGGACGAGACAAGCCGTGCGTGGCATTAAAGAAATGTTTAGAAAGGACGGCTTGTTATGAGCCGCGCATTGCAGAGCTTCATTTCGGCGAGGGCTAACTTTCGCGCAGCGAAAGTTAAGGCCGGCGGAACGCCGGGCGGCCGTAGCCAAAACGAGGCTCGCACTAGGCAGGCGGTACGTGGCATCAAGGAAATGTTCCGCAAGGATGGTTTGCTATGAAGCCCATCAACGTAGGTCTGCTTGGCATCGGTACCGTCGGCGGCGGCACGTTCACCGTGCTGGAGCGCAATAGCGAGGAAATCTCGCGCCGCGCGGGCAGGGCTATCGCGATTACGGTGGTGGCCGACAAGGATTTGACGCGCGCCAACAGCATTGTGAATGGCCGCGCAAAAGTCATTGACGATGCGCTCAAAGTGGTGACCGACCCCAACATCGATATTGTGGTGGAATTGATCGGCGGCACCGGTATTGCCAAAGACCTGGTGCTCAAGGCCATAGCCAACGGCAAGCATGTGGTTACCGCCAACAAGGCGCTGCTGGCCAAGCACGGCAACGAGATTTTTGCGGCGGCACAGAAGCAAGGCGTGATGGTGGCGTTTGAGGCGGCGGTGGCTGGTGGCGTGCCGATCATCAAATCGCTGCGCGAGGGCTTGGCCGCGAACCGCATTGAATGGATCGCCGGCATTATCAATGGCACATCGAACTTTATTCTGTCGGAAATGCGCGAAAAAGGTGCGAGTTTCGATGATGTGCTGAAACAGGCGCAGAAACTCGGTTATGCCGAAGCGGACCCGACGTTCGACATCGAAGGTATCGATGCGGCGCACAAGCTCACCATCATGGCGGCGATTGGCTTTGGCATTCCGATGCAGTTCGAGGCTGCCTACACCGAAGGCATTTCCAAACTCACGCGTGAGGATATTCAGTACGCGGAAGAACTTGGCTATCGCATCAAGCTGCTGGGCATCACCAAGCGCAAGGCTAACGGCATTGAATTGCGCGTGCATCCCACGCTGATTCCCACGAAGCGTCTGATCGCCAACGTTGAAGGCGTGATGAACGCCATCCTGGTCAAGGGCGATGCCGTGGGGCAGACCATGTATTACGGCGCGGGCGCGGGTGCGGAGCCTACAGCATCCGCTGTGGTCGCCGATTTGATCGACGTGGCACGCACCATGACGGCGGACCCGGAACATCGCGTGCCGCATCTGGCGTTCCAGCCGGACCGCCTGTCCGACATTGCCATTCTGCCGATGGGCGAAGTGGAAACGTCGTACTACCTGCGGCTGCGCGTGCAGGACAAGCCGGGGGTGCTGGCGGATATCACACGCGTGCTCGCCGACCTCGGTATTTCCATCGACGCGATGGTGCAGAAAGAGCCGCATGAGGGTGAAGTGCAAGTCACCATCATCATGCTCACGCATCGCACCATCGAGAAAAATGTGAATGCGGCGATCAGTAAGATCGAAGCGCTGCCAGTAGTGGCGGGCAAGGTTACGCGCATCCGGCTCGAAGAACTGGATCGCTAGTGCGGTACATCAGCACCCGCGGGGGCATGCCGCCCCGTTCGTTCCGTGAAATTCTGCTAGAAGGCTTGGCGACTGATGGTGGGCTGGCGCTGCCGGAATCCTATCCGTGTTACACGGCGGCAGATCTCGTGCGGCTGCGCAAGCTCAACTACCGCGATCTCGCGTTCGATATTCTGTCGCGTTATATCGATGACATTCCTGCGGCAGACCTCAAGCGGCTGATCGACAAAACCTACACCGCGGATGTGTTTGGCAGCGACGACATTACGCCGCTGAAAACACTCGATACGGCGGACGGCGGCTTACATATCCTGCAACTGTCGAACGGGCCGACACTGGCATTCAAGGATGTGGCCCTGCAATTGCTCGGCAATCTGTTTGAGTATGTGTTGGCTGCGAACCACGGCGAGCTTAATATCCTCGGCGCCACGTCGGGCGACACCGGTTCCGCCGCAGAATATGCGATGCGCGGCAAGCGCGGCGTGCGGGTTTTCATGTTGTCGCCGCACGGAAAAATGAGCCGCTTTCAGACGGCGCAGATGTTCAGTCTCGCCGACCCGAACATTTTTAATATTGCCGTCAAAGGCGTGTTCGACGATTGTCAGGATATCGTCAAGCAAGTGTCGAACGATGAGTCGTTCAAAAGCCGTTATCGCATCGGCACGGTGAATTCGATCAACTGGGCACGCGTGGCGGCGCAGATTGTTTAGTACTTCAAGGGCTATTTTGCGGCCACGATTAACGACAACGAGCAGGTATCGTTTGCGGTGCCATCGGGTAATTTCGGCAACATCCTCGCGGGACATATCGCGCGCATGATGGGCCTGCCGATTCGCCGCCTGATACTGGCGACCAACGAAAACAACGTGCTGGACGAATTTTTCCGCACGGCGCGTTACCGGCCGCGCGCGTCCGCCGAAGTGCATCAAACGTCGAGCCCGTCGATGGATATTTCAAAAGCGTCGAACTTTGAGCGTTTTATGTTCGATGTGGTCGGGCGCGACGGCGCAAAATTGCGCGAGTTGTGGCAGGCGGTGGATCGCGGCGGCGAATTTAATCTGGCCGGCACGCCGCTGCATGACGCCATGCGACAGTTTGGTTTTGTGTCGGGTTCAAGCACGCACGCAAACCGCATTGCGACCATTCGCGATATTCACAAACGTTATGGCGTGATGATCGACACGCACACCGCCGACGGTGTGAAAGTCGGGCTTGAGCATCGTGAGCAAGGTGTGCCGCTGATTTGTCTGGAAACCGCGCAGCCGGTGAAATTTGCCGACGTGATACGCGATGCGCTAGGCCGTGAGCCGGAATGTCCTGTAAGCTGCCGTGGCCTCGAGCAGTTGCCACAGCGCGTGCATGTGATGAATGCCGATACCGATGCGGTCAAGAATTACATCGCGCGACACTGTGCGTGATGTGCATCAATAAATGCCAAACAAAAGAGCTTAGAGTGCATGTCAAAATGACATTTTATTTTGACATGCACTCTTGGGTATTATCGTACAAATGGCGTTCGTAGACTGAGGGTCATCATATACACAACGCTCTGCGCGCTCCGCAGATCCTTCCAAGGCACCAGCGAATCGGACATTCAACGTGTTACACCGGGCAGGTGCGTTCATACGGCTGGATTCGTGGCGCTGGTATTTTCAGGAGGTACGGGTCGCGAAACGCGCCGTTGAACGTCTGGCGTATGGGCTAATTCGGCCTGTAAGCTCATTCTGTCTAGCCGATCCAGAGGCAATGCAAGCAGAATTTTTAATCTGCGCTGAATGCCGTAGAACACATCCTTGAAAGCTTGCAACTTCTTGTCGTCACTGCCTGACATGGCGGCAGGATCCTGGCAGCCCCAATGCGCAGTCAGCGGCTTGCCAGACCACACGTGGCAGACTTCGCCGGCAGCGTTGTCGCAGACGGTGATGACGAAATCCATTTGTGGTGCGTCGGCAGCCGCAAATTCCTCCCAATGCTTGGAGCGCAGCTTCGCAACGGGATATCCAAGTGGGCGAATCATTTCAATTGCGAATGGATTCACGGTTCCCACCGGATGCGATCCGGCGGAGTAGCCAACGAAGCGTCCTTTGGATTCGACGGTGGCGAGCGCTTCAGCCATGATCGACCGCGCTGAATTTCCAGTACAAAGAAACAAAATGTTGTATGTATACATGTCGTGCGGATCGTTTCTCTGGTTTTTTTAAAGTGATGCTGAGAGAGTCTCCATCGCGGTTTATGCGAAGCATTTCATTTTTTCTAGCGCTTTCCCCGGTAAAAAACTAACGGGTCTTGCGTCAAAAACCACTCGCGAAAGATCCCGAGAACGCGCTTTTCTCTCTTTTTGCAGGCTTTCTCCTGTTGCGCCGCTTGGATGACACGTTTACCTGGTTGCATTGCATAACGCGCATTGACCAAAAAACCAGGAGCGGCCTCTGCTTGATTGGATTATCGGCGACGAATATGAACAGAGTATTACAACCATCGCATGGAAAAAGGCACCACCGCACGCCGGCGCTGGACAATTCATAGGCTCTAATAAGCCTGAGAAATTCGACATGGCGGCTGCTCAAAAGGGACGCCGATTTTTTAAACATTTTGCGATTGATTGACTCGACTTAGTGAATAGTCATAAAGGACTATAAACGTAATAAAAATGTAATTAATGGTGATTTTCTTCACCAATAGGCCAGTCATAGTGAAAGGGAGCTTCAGTTTCGGAAACTGGATGCCGATATAACGATAGTTCTTAATCACCGTATCGGAGTTCCCTATGGGAGTCGCGAGCATAACGAAAGCCGCGCCAGTGATGCCGTCACTGGAAACGTGCTTCGAAGTAGCTAAAACAACGGGTGCCCGCCATGCAATCCAAACGTTCAATGACACGCCGCAACGCCAGTTTGTTTTCATTACGGATGGTCAGTTGCAGGATGTGCCTACGATAAGACATCTTCTGCGCTTCCTTGAGCCTGTCAGTGTCGATGCGGTATGCCATAGCATTCTGGAACGTTTTCTGACCGATGACACGCTCTATGCATTGCCCGTAGTCGACCGCTCGGGAAAACCCGTCGCGCTGGTGGACCGCAGACGCTGGCTGGAATTCTTTGGAAAGCCCTTTACGCGGGAGCTCTTCGGTCGCCGTAACGTCCTCGAGTTACTCCGATACGATGGTTATGAGAACACCGAACCTATTATTGTTGAGGATAGTTGCAGTGTTGAAGACGTTGCGCGAATCGTGATCGACGCCGGTATTCAGCACATGGTCACCGGTGTATTAATTTGCAGCCAGGGTCGTTATTGCGGTGTTGCCAATGGGCACGACCTGCTCAATGTCATAACCCAGCGCAAACAGGCTGAACTCTATTACCTCGCCCACTATGACAACTTGACCGGTATTCCCAACCGGGCGCTGTTGGGAGATCGTCTTGGTCAGGCGTGCCGCGATGCCGCCCGCAAGGAAAGGCTGGCCGCCCTTCTTTTCATTGACATCGATCGCTTCAAGCAAATCAATGACGCACTCGGTCACAGTGCTGGTGATGGTGTGTTGCGCAAAATTGTAGACCGGCTCAAAGCAGCTGCGCGCCGCACTGACACCGTGGCGCGGTTGGCAGGCGATGAGTTCGTGATTCTTATGGAGGATTTCTCCAATCCCGCCGAAGTGGCTTTGGTTGCGGGGCGGGTAGTGCAATCCATGCAGGAACCGATTGAGTTGCTGGGCCATTCGCTGGTTGTTACGGTGAGCGTTGGCAGTGCAATCTATCCCACAGACGATACCGACATTAATACCTTGCTCGCCAAGGGCGACGCCGCGATGTATGAGGCCAAAGCCAATGGTCGCAACGGCTATCGCAAGTTCTCGTCGCGCACAACGATGCACAATCCGGCAAGAATGGTGATGGAGAATGACTTGCGACAGGCGATGGACCGCGACGAACTGGTGTTATTTTTCCAGCCGCTGGTCAGGCTTGAGAGTCAGGAAGTGCTCGGCGTCGAAGCCCTGGTCCGCTGGCGCCATCCGGTGCGCGGCCTTGTTCCTCCAGTGGAATTTATCCCCATCGCCGAGGAAAGCGGACTGATCGTCCCGCTCGGCGAATGCGTTTTGCGTCAGGCATTCCGTCAGATTAAGACATGGCAGGCGCAAGGCCTGCCTCCGCTGCGCATCGCGGTAAACATTTCGGCATTGCAATTTCAACAGCGCAGCTTTCCGGCATTTCTAAAAAATCTGCTTACTCAGTACGAAGTTGATCCACAGCTTGTGGAACTCGAACTGACAGAAACCACGCTGATGCGAAACGTCGACGAAGTGGTGCAGCGGCTGAAAGAGATCAAAGCGATTGGTTTTAGTTTATCGATCGACGACTTTGGCACGGGTTTTTCGAGTCTCAGCTATTTGCGTCGCTTTCCCATCGATCGCTTGAAAATTGACCAGTCTTTCGTGCGTGATATTCAGCAAACGCCTGTCAATGAATCCATTGCCCGCGCCATTGTAGCTTTGGCAAAAAGCCTCTCACTTGAAATTATTGCTGAGGGCATCGAAAAACCGGCGGAGAAGGCGATGGTAGAACTCATGGGTTGCAGTGAAGGGCAGGGTTATCTGTTCGCCAAACCTCAATCGGCCGATGATTTTGTTGCTTGGTTTGCCTCGCATCGCAAAAATCACTCCTGAACCCGTTTTGGGTTTTGGGCTCACGATTCGCAGTCCGGCAGCCTGCATCAAACGCGACTTAGGATTGCACTCAAGACTCGGGGTGCTGTAAATGTCACGCGAGTTTGAGCCCAAATTTCTGTGCGGACCTCCATCAGCGAACTGGGTTATTTCAATCATCAATCCAGTACAGCTAAGCCGGGGAAATCAAATCATCATCTCGAGTCGTTTCGAGAAAAGCTATTTATCTATTTGTTTTAAATAAGAAAAATATTTCCTTCTATTGCTGCATCGACCACCGCTGTAGCTTAATCGAGGTGTCATACTT
>JBEBHE010000022.1:0-25204 GCA_040081205.1 Burkholderiales bacterium
TGTTCGCTACCTACGCGGTTGCCGTGCCGCACGTCAAAGGCGGACGACTGCGTGTGCTGGCGGTGACCACGCCGCAGCGGCAACCGCTGTTGGCGGATTTGCCGACGGTGGGCGAAAGCCTGTCTGGATTCGCAGTGAGCAACTGGAACGGCGTGTTTGTGCCGGCAAAAACATCCGTGGTCGTGGTGGAGAAACTGTTCGTTGAACTGAACAAAGCGCTTAAGGCGTCGGCGTTGCGCGAGCGTCAGCACGCGGTGGGTATTGAGCCGGCGGGCAGCGCATCGCGCGCGGAGTTTGCAGGTTTCGTGCGCGCGGATGCCGAGCGCTGGCGGAAAATTATTCAAGATGCGAATGTGAAGGTTGAGTAATGAACGTGCGCACGACGCGCCGCCGCCATCAATATCCTTCATCACAGCAACGGTTGTTTCAAGTCCGCATCTTGTGGGATTGCATTTGTTTGATGTAGATCATTAGTCATCCTGCTTCGGCTTGACATCGATTTTCGCGGCAACCCATACTCAACACCGAAAAAGACGGCAGCTGCGCCAAGCGCGGATATCCGGTCTGCGCGCGTGGCCGGTTTGATAGACAGGAGCGATCAGGATGAGCTACGACGTGATTGTCGTTGGCGTCGGCAATGCGGCGGGCGCCGCAGCGGTTTCCGCGAAGGAGCATGGCGCGAAACGTGTGTTGATGCTGGAAAAAGCGCCGCAAGTGCAGCGTGGCGGCAATACCTATTTCAGCGGCGCCATTTTCCGTTTTGTATTCGATAATGTGTCGGAACTTGATCGTTTCGTTCCCGGTGCTGAGAAAGCGTATCCCGGTTTTCATGCGGGCGTTCCAGTGTATCCCAAGGCGGCATTCGAGGAAGACCTGTTGCGTGTCACCGAGGGACGCAGCGACCGCGACCTGCTGAGCACCATGATCGACGCGTCCTATGACACCAGTTGCTGGATGCAGGACGTTGGTAAACATCAATTCGAGCTGGCGCGCTCGGTAATGGGCCTCAAGGTCGGCAATCAAATCAAGTGGCCACGCGGCGCGATTCTTCGCACCGTCCATGAAGGCGTTGGACTGTCGGAGACCTGGCTGGCAACGGCACAGCGCATGGGCGTCGAGATTCGCTATGAATCACACGTGCTTGAACTGACGCAGAACAGTATGGGGCGCGTGAATGGCGTGGTCGTGCGTGGCCCGACGGGACTGGAGAAGATCGAGGCCAATGCGGTGGTGCTGGGCTGCGGTGGCTTCGAGACCAATCCGGAATGGCGCACCCGTTATCTTGGCCAGGAATGGGGGCGCGCCAAAGTGCGCGGCTCCAATTTTAACTATGGCGATGGCCTGCGCATGGCGATAGATCTGGGCGCGATGCCGTGGGGGCACTGGGGCGGCTGCCACGCCACGCCGATTGTCGCCGACGCGCCGGATTACGGAGTACGTAACATGACGGACAAAACCAACCGCCTGTCGTATCCATTCGGCGTGATGCTTAACATGGAAGGCAAACGCTGGATTGACGAGGGCGCGGATTTTAATCCATTCACATATGCGAAGTACGGTGGGTTGATACTCAAGCAGACGCGCAGCATGGTGTATCAGATTTTCGACAGCAAGGCGGTGGAGCTGTTCGAACCGCGTTACTGGACCAGCGAGCCGCTGAAGTCGGACACGCTGGAAGGTCTGGTCAAACAAATGCAGCTCGATCAGGCGCAGGCGATGAAGACGCTCAACGAGTACAACGCGGCGTCCGCGCGCGGCGGACCGTTCAATCCGGCGGCGCTGGACAAGTTGCACACCGAGGGCATCATGCCCGTGAAATCGAATTGGGCGACCAAGCTCGATACGCCGCCGTATTACTCGTGGGCAGTGACCGGCGGCATTACCTTTACCTTCGGCGGCATCAAGGTCAATCCGAGCGCTCAGGTGATTTCGACCGGCTGGAAACCGATCGACGGTCTATATGCTTGTGGCGAAATGGTGGGCGGGCTGTTCCACTACAACTACGCGCTGGGCTCGGGACTCATGTCGGGCGCGGTGTTTGGACGGATTGCCGGGCGGCAGGCGGCGACGGGTTAATAAAGATAAATAGTGCAATAAACAATTGTTTAAAAACAAATACTTAGATTCTACTTGGTGCGCAGCAAACGCTGCTGTTCGCGCTTCCAGTCTTTCTCTTTTTCATCCTGGCGTTTGTCGTGCTGCTTCTTGCCTTTCGCCAAACCGATTTCAAGTTTCACCCGCCCACGCGTGTAGTGCAGATTGAGCGGTATCAGGGTGTAACCGGCACGCTCGACACTGCCAATGAGTCTGCGGATTTCTTCGGCATGCAACAACAGCTTGCGTGTGCGCGTAGGGTCGGGATTGATATGCGTTGAAGCAGTGGGCAGCGGACTGATATGTGCGCCGATCAGATGCAGCGCATCGCCCTGCACAATGACGTAAGCCTCTGTCAACTGTGCACGGCCCGCGCGGATGGCTTTGACTTCCCAGCCTTCGAGCACTATGCCGGCTTCGAAGCGCTGTTCGATAAAATAGTCGTGGAAGGCTTTTTTGTTTTCAACGATACTCATGTGCCGCATTGTACCAGTGTGTGTGATCCCCCATGTCTGTAGTGACCCAGTCCGTGATCGTGCCCTATACGCCGGCGCAGATGTTTGCGCTGGTGGATGCGGTCGAGCGTTATCCGGAATTTCTGCCCTGGTGTACCGCTGGCGAGGTGTCTTTTCGTGATGAAACGATGACGCGGGCGACGTTGCATATCGGTTATCGCGGCGTGCGGCAGTTTTTTTCGACTGAAAACGGCAAGCGTGCACCGCACGAGATGGCTATGAAGTTGATCGATGGACCATTTCGCAGCCTGGATGGTCAATGGAAATTCAATGATCTCGCAGGCAAAGGCTGCAAAATAGAATTCCGGCTGACCTATGAATTTTCAAGCCGTATGCTGGCAACGCTGGTGGGGCCGGTGTTCAGTCATATCGCGGATACCCTGGTCGAAGCATTCGTAAAACGCGCAGGCAGGGTCTATGGGGCCGATGCCCATACGCTTTGACGTTGAGGTGGTGTATGCGATGCCGGCAGCACAAGCATTGCTGACGGTGCGTGTTGATGACGGCGCCACCGTGGAGCAGGCGATTCGCATTTCCGGGGTGCTCGATCGTTATCCCGAAATCGTTTTGGGGCAGACGACCGTCGGCGTATTCGGAAAAATCGTTGCGCTTGACGCGCGCGTGCGCGCCGGTGATCGTGTGGAAATTTACCGCCCGCTCACCGTGGATCCGAAAGAAGCGCGGCGGCAGCGCGGCAAGCGGCGTTTGCGATAGGCGATCAGGCTTTGCAGTTTTGCGAGACTTGGCGCTCGGTGACGCCGAGTTCGCGCGCGTAATCCGCTTCTTCATATCCGACGCGTTCGCCCGTTTTGGGATCGGTGCGATACATGCGCTGGCGATCCTTGAGCGCCTGCAACTGGCCTTTTGCGGCGTCGCACGCGCGATCTTTTTCCTGCGACTCTGCTGATTTTTGATCTGCTTTGGTAGCCGCTTCTTTTTGATCGGCCTGGCGTTTGCGGAATTCCGCGTCGCGATCGGCCAGTGTCGGCGCTGCAGCACCTTTGCCTGCGGCGTCCTTGCCTGCGCCGTCTTTGCCTACCGCGTCACCTTTAGCGGCGGGTACCGCTACCGGCTTATTGCTGACGCCGGTTACCTGTTGTTTAGTGCCGGCAGGGCAGGCCGTGGCAAATTCAATCTTGCCGTCCTTGCCGACGCACTTGAGTATTTGCGCTTGTGCGGCGACGCTGCAAACCAGCATCAGCATTCCGCCTGTTACGATCGCGATTCTCATATTCGCCTCTCTGTTTGCGACGACCGATCCACTGGTCAATGGCATGGAAAATATCCAATTTATTCAATGGAGTCAATCAATTAACGCACAAATTCGTTTACGGTTTACCGGCGCTTCCGTATAATGCCGCCTTTGCGGAGAGTCAATCGCCATGCGTTTGGTCCAGAAAGCCCTCACCTTTGACGACGTTCTGCTGGTTCCCGCTCATTCTGCCGTCTTGCCTCGTGAAGTCAGTCTCAAGACGCGCCTGACGCGCACTATTTCGCTGAATATTCCGGTGGTTTCCGCCGCGATGGATACGGTGACCGAGTCGCGTCTTGCCATTGCGATCGCGCAAGAGGGCGGCATCGGCATTATCCACAAGAATATGTCGCCTGCCGCGCAGGCTGCGGAAGTGACCAAGGTCAAGCGCTTCGAAAGCGGCATCGTCAAAGATCCGTACACGGTTACTCCGGTGATGACCGTGCGCGATGTATTGCAGATTACGCGCCAGTACAAAATATCCGGGTTGCCCGTGATCAGCACCAACGGGCGCGTGGTGGGTATCGTTACCAATCGTGATTTGCGCTTTGAGACCAATCTCGATCAACCCGTCAAAAACATCATGACGCCGCGGGAAAAGCTGATTACCGTGCGCGAGGGCGCCAGCCGCGAAGAAGCCAAGGCGCTGATGCACAAGCATCGCCTCGAACGCGTACTGGTGGTCGGCAGAAATTTCGAATTGCGCGGGCTGGTGACGGTCAAAGATATCTTGAAATCATCCGAGCACCCCAACGCCAGCAAGGACAAACTCGGGCGCCTGATCGTGGGGGCGGCTGTCGGCGTGGGTGAAGGCACTGAAGAGCGCGTCGAATCATTGATTGATGCCGGCGTGGATGTGATTGTGGTTGATACGGCACATGGCCATTCGTCCGGCGTGTTAAAACGCGTGAAATGGGTTAAACGCACTTACCCGCGCACGCAGGTGATCGGCGGCAACATTGCCACGGCGGCTGCGGCCAAGGCCCTGGCGGACAACGGTGCGGATGGCGTCAAAGTCGGCATCGGGCCCGGTTCGATTTGCACCACGCGCATCGTCGCCGGCGTGGGCGTGCCGCAGATTTCCGCTATTGATAATGTAGCCAAGGCACTGGCCAAGATGGACATTCCGCTGATCGCCGATGGCGGTATCCGCTACTCGGGTGATATCGCCAAAGCGATTGCGGCAGGCGGTTACTCGGTGATGATCGGCAGTCTGTTTGGCGGCACCGAAGAATCCCCCGGCGAGATTGAGTTGTTTCAGGGGCGTTCCTATAAGGCTTATCGCGGCATGGGTTCACTCGGTGCAATGCAGCAGGGCTCGGCGGATCGTTATTTTCAGGAAATCGATGAACTCGATACCGAAAAACTCGTGCCGGAAGGCGTTGAAGGCCGCGTGCCGTACAAAGGCGGTCTGGTGCCGCTGATCCATCAGTTGATGGGCGGCCTGCGCGCGAGCATGGGCTACGTGGGTTGTTCGACCATCGATGAAATGCGGCGCAAGGCGGAATTCGTCGAAATTACCTCTGCGGGTATTCGTGAATCGCACGTCCATGACGTGCAGATGACCAAGGAAGCGCCCAACTACAGAGTCGAGTGAACGTGTGCGACATGGGTGCATTAACGCACGCCACGGCGCTGGATTCATATTCTTTCATCCGCTAATTCGCTGAATCGTTCACCGGTTTACTATGCATCAAAAAATTCTCATCCTTGATTTCGGCGCTCAATATTCGCAGTTGATAGCGCGCCGCGTGCGCGAAGCCAAAGTCTATTGCGAGCTGCATCCGTTCGATATTACCGAGGAATTTATCCGGCAATTTAATCCGAGCGGCGTGATTCTTTCAGGCGGGCCGAATTCAGTGTGGGAAGGCGATACGCCGCGCGCGCCCGATGTGGTCTGGAAACTGGGCGTGCCGGTGCTCGGCATTTGTTATGGTATGCAGGCCATGGCGGCGCAACTGGGCGGCAAGGTTACGGCGGGCAAGGTACGCGAATTCGGCTACGCCGAGGTGCGTGCACGCGGGCATTCGGCGTTGTTCAAGGACATACAAGATCGCGCAAATGCCGAGGGTCATGGCCTGCTGGATGTATGGATGAGTCACGGCGACAAGGTTGATGTGTTGCCCGATGGATTCAAAATCATTGCTGGTAACGCGTCGTGTCCTATCGCGGGAATGGCAGATGAGGTGCGCAAATTCTACGCGGTGCAGTTTCACCCCGAAGTCACCCACACCACGCAGGGCAAAGCGATCCTCGAACGATTCGTGCTCGGCATCTGCGGTCTCACGGGCGACTGGAACATGCCCCATTACGTCGATGAGGCGGTTGCACGCATACGCGCTGATGTCGGCGACGAAGAAGTGATTCTGGGCTTGTCGGGCGGTGTCGATTCATCCGTGGCAGCGGCGCTGATCCACAAGGCGATCGGCAAGCAGCTCACCTGCGTGTTTGTTGACAACGGCCTGTTGCGGCTGAATGAAGCAGAACAGGTGATGGACACCTTTGCCCGGAATCTTGGTGTAAAGGTAATCCACGTCAATGCGCGAGAGCAGTTTCTGGGGCACCTCAAAGGCGTGACGGATCCGGAACAGAAACGCAAAATTATCGGCCGCGAATTTGTCGAAGTGTTCCAGCGAGAATCGGCCAAGATCCCCAAAGCAAAATGGCTGGCGCAAGGGACGATTTACCCCGACGTGATCGAGTCGGCCGGTGCTAAGACCAAAAAAGCGCACACGATCAAATCGCATCACAATGTTGGCGGCTTGCCTGAATCGCTGCATCTGAAACTGCTGGAACCGCTGCGCGAACTGTTCAAGGACGAAGTGCGCGACCTGGGGCTGGTACTCGGGCTGCCGCGCGATATGGTGTTTCGTCATCCGTTTCCGGGCCCGGGTTTGGGCGTGCGCATTCTTGGCGAAGTCAAAGTCGAATTCGCGGATCTACTTCGGCGCGCGGATGCCATTTTTATCGATGAACTGCGTACTGCTGGCTGGTACGATAAAACGGCACAGGCGTTCGCGGTGTTTATACCGGTCAAGTCGGTTGGTGTGATGGGTGATGGCCGTACGTATGAGCATGTGGTTTCGTTGCGCGCGGTGCAAACCACTGATTTCATGACGGCTCATGTCGCGGAGTTGCCGCACGCTTTGCTCGCCAAAGTGTCAAATCGTATTATCAATGAAGTGCGTGGCATCAACCGTGTCGTGTACGACATTTCCAGCAAGCCGCCTGCCACTATCGAATGGGAGTGAGTGGCTTGAATGAATGTCAGTCTTCAGTGATGCTCAGCGTGGCGCTGAATTTTTGGGAAACACGCTTTTGGCCGTTAGTGTTGTTTTCGTCGCGCTACCCGAGGGTGTTGTTGCGCCGAATCGCCATACTGGATGACGGGTTAGTCGTCATATAATGCTGATTGGATCAAGGGTTTCAGGTCAATATTCCAAGTCGGATCCATGATGCGCGTGTTTTGTTCAGGTGGGCGTTTGTAGCTGGTGTCACGGGCGACTTGTATTGTGGCGCCCGACCCCTGAAAAACCAGCAAGGATTGCCGCGAGCCATAAACGGAATCCACCCAAAATTGTCTCGCCGTCAGTTTGTGCTTTGATACGAGGCGTGTGATGACTTCGCCGTTCGGCAGCGTTTCGGTTTCTATAGCGTCTGCGACGTATCGGTCGATGGCCGTAACGTTCGATTTGCTATCGATTTCCGCAGCCATCGGGGATGCAGCGAAGGCGCATAGCGCGATGACGATCGGTATTTTCATAGTTGATTTTCCGGGTGCCTGGATTGCATAACGGCAGGACAACGGAAAAACTTTAGGCCACGTCTATGCCGTGCTGACGGCACGGCGAGTGACATTTTCGTTCATGCCAAACGATCGGAATAAAATTCGATAACCGTTTGAAATTACATGCTTTTCTCTTGCGGCGGCCTAAAGGCTGCTTGCGCGTATCACGGTTGTGCCAGCCAAATCTTGATGACGCGGGGCCGCGGCGCTTCGCTGAGCGGAGGCGAGGCTTGCAATGGGGCCGCGGGCGATGCCGAATTGGCCGCCGGCGGATTGTCGCGCGCATTGGGCACATCAGACGCTTGGCCAGCGGTTTGCAGAGCAGCCATGTGTTCGGGTTGGGACGCACTGGCGTCCGTGGCACCGGAAGCAGGCGTTTCAGCGGCAGGGGTATTGATATTCGACGCGGCCCAAAAGCCCCAGGCGATGCTGCCGATGAGAAGCGCGGGATTCGTGAGTTTTGCCAGCGCTGTTAATGATCGGCCTGACAAGGTGTTGCTGATTACCGCGTTTGTACGTTGCAGCGTAACCCGCTGTGCGGAATCCATCGGCACGGCATCTAATGCGTTTCCGATCAATCCTTTGTAGAGCATCTGATCGACTCCCTGCGTGGGCTTGCTGATTTGAACGGCCTGCGTATTCGGACTGTTTTCAGCTATCGCTGGCGCAGTCAGGGCAAGCAGCAAGCAACCAGAAAAGTACATCCTGCTATGTGATGTAGGCATAGGCTCCTTGTATGTAAAGTAGATGGTTACGTGATCATGTACGTCACGACATCTTGCGTATGATGCGCGCGCCTGCGCGTGTGCAATGCATTGAATACAAGGGCATTCACCGTGGTACTTGTGTTAAGTGTGACGACACGGCAGCCGGCGATTCAAATTCAGTTTTCTACTGCCCGTGTACATCGCGCGGCAATGCAGTGTATGTCGAGCACGTTCACGGTGAATTTGAGAAAAACCAGGTGAAAGTGCGGCAGTTCCGAGTCATTGCATTGCGACGCGTTTGTAGGAAATTTCCTTACGTGCAATGGTGCCGAAGTGACATCCGACTGAACAGTGTTTGTCTGATTAAGTTTGGCGCACGTGTCGAGCACAATCGTCTCCACCATAACTTAACCGATGCAAAACAAGGGAAGCCAATCATGAGCCGCGAACAACTGATAAACGAAATCCAGGAAGCCAATCTTTCCTATCTGCTGCTGGCGCAACAGATGATCCGGCTCGACAGAGCCGCAGCGATATTTCGCCTCGGCGTCAGCGACGAGGTCGCGCGTATTCTCGATCAATTGTCACCTGGGCAAATTCTGAAAATGGCGGCATCCAATATGTTGTTGTGCCGTTTTCGATTTGATGACGGCATGATTCTCGGATTATTGACGGATCACGGAAAGGAAAAGCCGCTGATGCAATCGCATGCCGCCGTTTTGATGGCGGGGCAACCCGCTGCCGGGCTGGCCTGATTTCATTTCCTTAACATTCGGACAGTCATCAACGGACGGGAGCGTCAAACATGCGTAACAAAAGCGTCATATCGGAAGCACGGCAAATTGATCTGGCAGTGGAGCTGATTCGCCTCGGCGCGCGTTTGGCAGTACTGGAAGCGGAGACCAATCTCAGCCGCGAACGTCTGCTCAAGCTTTACAAAGAAGTGATGGGCAAGTCGCCACCGAAAGGCATGCTGCCGTATTCCACCGATTGGTTCATGAGTTGGCGGCCCAATATACATTCTTCGCTATTCATCGATACATTCCGTTACCTTTGTGCGCACGCGGGTATTCACGGTGTCGAGGCGATCATCAAGGCCTATCAGCTTTATCTCGAACACATCACTATTCACCGGATGGAACGCGTGCTGAGCCTGACAAGAGCGTGGAGTCTGGTACGCTTCTTTGACGCCAAAATGCTGACAACCATTCCCTGCACGAAATGCCATGGGCACTTTGTTGTTCATCGACTGGATTTGAATCGCGATTACGTTTGTGGCATGTGTGATATGCCCTCGCGTGCCGGACAAACCAAAAAAATTGTCGAGGCGGCTGTTGCGGCGTTGCCGCGGCACGTTTTGTCCCCGTCAAATACCCACGAGAGGCCACGGAAACAAGTGCCGATGCCGGCTTAGCACTGACGTCGAATACGTTTATCGGCAGCACGGCGATATGCGAAAAAGCAGTGGATTTACGCTTTATTCGCGTGTTTGCCGCGAACCCGCGGGTGCTAACGTGCAACGACCTTTTGTGGTAGCGGAAATATGGTGCCGGAACACTCAGGACGGCATCGTTTTCATAGGCGGGAGTTAATGTAAGTGCTTGTTATTGTTGGATATATTATTGTCGCAGCATCAGTGTTTGGCGGCTTTGTGATGGCCGGAGGACACCTGAGTGCGCTGATGCAGCCCATCGAATTGCTGATGATCGGCGGCGCGGCGCTCGGTGCATTTTTCGTCGGCAATACCAGCAAGGCAATTAAGGCAACCATCAAAGCGCTGCCAACGGTGTTAAAGGGGAATGCGTACTCCAAAGCGGTATACATGGATTTGATGGCGTTGCTCTATGACATCCTCGCCAAGGTGCGTAAGGAGGGGTTGATGACGATCGAGGACGATGTGGAGAATCCCGATAAGAGTCCGCTGTTCGCGCGTTACCCGAATGTATTGAAAGATCACCATGTGCTGGAGTTCATCACTGACTACCTTCGGCTAATGGTCGGCGGCAATCTCAATGCATTCGAGATTGAGAATCTGATGGATAACGAAATCGGCACGCATCATCACGAGGGCGAGTTGCCCGCGCACTGCATCGCAAAACTGGGCGACGGCATGCCGGCATTCGGCATCGTGGCGGCGGTGATGGGCGTTGTGCATACGATGGCGTCGGTGGGATTGCCGCCGGCGGAACTGGGGCAGCTGATCGCCAATGCGCTGGTAGGCACGTTTCTGGGCATTTTGCTGGCGTATGGATTCATCGGGCCGCTGGCAAGTGCTCTCGAGCAGAAGCTCGATGAGTCCTCCAAAATGCTCGAATGTATCAAAGTCACTCTGTTGGCGAGCCTCAACGGGTACTCACCGGCACTGGCTGTCGAGTTTGGCCGCAAAGTGTTGTATTCGACAGAGCGGCCTTCCTTCTCCGAACTCGAGACGCACGTCAAGCAAAAGAAGTAGCCCGGAGCACCGTATTCGTCATTAGAGGATGGAATTGATATGGCTGATGATACCCAGCGCCCGATAGTCATCAAGCGCATCAAAAAAACCGGCGGGGGCCATCATGGGGGCGCCTGGAAAATCGCGTACGCCGATTTTGTCACGGCGATGATGGCGTTCTTTCTGCTGATGTGGCTGCTCGGCTCGACATCCAAGGGCGACCTGAAGGGCATTGCCGATTACTTTAATACGCCGCTCAAGGTGTCCCTGTCAGGCGGCAGTGGCAGCGGCGACAGCTCCAGTCCGATCAAGGCCGGCGGACGTGACCTGACGCGCAGCGATGACTTGCAGATGCGCCGTGGTGAAATGCCAGAGCAAAAGCGCCGCCTGAATATCCGGGAGGCGCAGGCAAAGGTCGAGCGCCACGACATGATACGGCTCAAAGGACTCAAGGGACAGTTGGCGCAACTGATCGATGGCAGCGCGTTGCTGCGGGAGTATCGTGATCAGTTGCTGATCGACATTACCAGCGAAGGTTTGCGTATTCAGATCGTCGATCAGCAGAACCGTCCGATGTTTGACCTGGGCAGCGCGCAACTCAAACCGTACGCGCGAGACATACTGCTTGCTTTGTGCAAGCCGTTAAACGAAGTGAGCAACGGCATCACGCTGACCGGTCATACTGACGCCAAACCGTATAGCTCTGGCGAGCGCGGCTACAGTAATTGGGAGTTGTCTGCCGATCGCGCCAATTCGTCGCGTCGCGTGTTGACCGAGGGCGGCATCGAAAACGGCAAGATCAAACGTGTGGTGGGAATGGCATCCGCCGTGTTGTTTGATCCGAACGACCCGCACAGCACGGCAAACCGGCGCATCGCCATTATCGTGCTGAATATGCAGGCCGAAGAGTCGCTTAACAAGGCGAGCGGCGCACTCACCGCAGGCACGGGCGATGTGCCATCGAAGGAAACGATCAATGCCGCACCGCGCTGACGCTTTGCCTTTCGCGGGCACACAGTCGCCGCTGCGGGTATCTGCGCTACTTCATGTGCTGTGTGTCGCGGCGTGCGGATTCGCTGCGGCTACCGGATTATGGCGCTTGCCGCTGGAGGTTTGGCTGCTTGTCGAAGGGGTAACAGCGGCGGCGGCAGGCAGGGTTTTCGGTCTGCCCTGGTGGTGGGTGCCAATCAATTTGCTGTTTTTCCCGGCGATTTACATGCTGCTCGGTGTGGAAGTTCCGCCAATCGCATTCCTTGTCGCGTTCTGCCTGCTGCTGTTGGTTAATGGCGCTGCATGGTGTCAGCGGGTGCCGCTGTTCCTGTCGAGTGACCGGGCAGCGGACATGGTGCGTACATTGCTGCCTGTCCAGAACGGATTTCGCTTCATCGACTTGGGGTGTGGCACAGGCACGATGCTGACGAGTTTGGCACGGCAACGGCCCGATGGTCATTTCTCAGGCGTGGAACTCGCGCCGCTGCCGTATTTGTTAAGCCGCTGGCGAATACTGCGCCGCCACGCAGTGAACGTGCGTTGGGGAAGTTTGTGGAATGTCGATCTGGCGAACTATGACGTGGTGTATGTGTATTTGTCGCCGGTGCCGATGGCAAAGCTGTGGGATAAGGCGTGCCGCGAAATGCGGCCGGGCAGCCTGTTGGTTAGCAACGGTTTTTGCATACCTGGTGTGGTGCCTACGCAAACTCTGGCGGTCGGCGATGCGGTGCGTTCAACGCTCTACCTATGGCGTATGTGATGGGTGGGCGACGCAGCATTGCGCAGTGGGTGGATTTGATGACTAAGGTGGATCTGCCCGTGCTCGCGCGCAGCGTCATGGAGCTCGACCGCATGCGCGCGGATGGCGAAAAGACTTCGCCGCAAAGTGTCGCAGACACGGTGCTCCACGATCCGTTCATGACGGCAAAAGTCCTGCGTTATCTGCAACAGCATCGCGGGCGTCGCCGTACAGTCGATATTACGACGATCGCGCACGCGCTGATGATGCTCGGGTTGTCGCCGTTCTATGAGCACTTTGGCGTGCAGTCGGTCATCGAGGAGCAACTTGCGGGTGATGACGCGGCATTGGAAGGCATGCTAACGGTAATGTACCGAGCGCGTCATGCCGCGTTGTATGCGCGTGACTGGGCCAGATGGCGAAAAGATATCGATCCCGAGGAAGTCATGGTGGCGGCCCTGCTGCATGATCTCGCGGAAATGCTGTTGTGGGGTTTTGCCCCATCGCTCGCCGGGGAGATTGCCGCGATGCAAAAGCATGATCGAACACTGCGCAGCGACGCTGCGCAGCAAGTAGTGCTCGGATTCCATCTCATTGATTTGCAGTTGGCAATGGTTAAGGCCTGGCAACTCCCGGATTTATTGCATGTACTGATGGATGTGCAGCACGGACGTAATCCTCGCGTGTTGAATGTCGAATACGCGGTCGCCGTCGCGCGTCACTCAGCGCAAGGGTGGGACGATACCGCATTGCCGCACGACTACGCGCTGATCGGCGAATGGATTGGCGTGACGCCGGAAGAAGTCGCGCAGCGCGTGAGTGATGTCGCGACGAAGGCCAGTAGCGAAGGTTCGTGGTACGGCATCGCGCCGGCTGAGTCCTCGGAAGAAATGCCGCCGCCCTAAAGCGACATGGCATGGACCATCGCGGCGTATGAATAGCCCACTTAATCATTGCCTTTTTGATGAATGAACAGCAGCGCGCCGCACCGATACTGGGTCATGATTTCAATGAATACTCATGGCTGAAGAACACGATTCTGAACGCACTGAATCCGCTTCCCCGCGACGTCTCGAACAGGCGCGCGAGGAAGGGAATGTGGCACGTTCGCAGGAATTGACCACGTTTGCATTGTTGATGGCGGGCGCCGGCGGGTTGTGGTTTGGCGGCGTGCATTTTTTTCAGCAGATGTGTGCTCTGGTACAGCGTGGATTGCAGCTCGACGCTGCCACGCCCGCGGACACCACGCAAATGTCGCTGCGTCTATACGAGCAATCCTTCGGCGCGCTCTCCGCCGTGGCACCGGTGTTGCTGCTGTTGCTGGTGGTCGCATTTCTGGTGCCGCAGCTGCTTAGCGGCTGGCTTTTTACCTGGAGTGCGCTACGCTTTGATTTCCAGCGACTCGACCCCGTTGCCGGTGTCGCGCGTATTATTTCCTGGCGTGGCCTGGCGGAACTCATCAAAGCGCTGGTGAAGTCCACGCTGATTGCGGTGGTTGGCGTCGCAGTCATATGGCACTACCGCGAACCGTTGCAGCAGTTGTCGTCGCTGCCGGTCGATGCGGGCATTGCACAAGCGTCGCGAATCGCCGGCGTGAGCTTCCTGATTGTCGCCGGTGTTTTGGCGCTGGTTGCGGCGGCCGATGTTCCATTCCAGATATGGCGCCATACCAATGATCTCAAGATGTCACGTGAAGAATTACGGCGTGAGCAACGGGAAAACGAAGGTGATCCGCAACTCAAGGCTGCCATCCGCAATCAGCAGCGTGCGATGGCACGCCGCCGCATGATGACAGAAGTGCCTAACGCTTCGGTGATCGTAACCAATCCTACGCACTATGCAGTGGCACTGCGTTATGACGATCAGCGTATGGGTGCGCCGCGTGTGATCGCAAAAGGCGCGGATCTGGTGGCGGCAAAAATACGCGAAGTTGGCGAGCAGCACCACGTGCCGGTGCTGGAATCGCCGGCGCTCGCGCGCGCGATGTACCACCATGCCGAGATCGGCGCCGAGATTCCGGAAAAGCTCTATGCCGCGGTAGCCGAGGTTTTGGCTTATGTATTTCAGTTGCGCCGCTATCACGATCACGGTGGCGCCGCACCCAAGCCATTAACGCCGGTGGCGGTGCCGGCTGAAATGGATCCGCTTGAAACGCGAGGCGCTTTGCAATGATCGGTGCGATGAACCTGCCACGGCTGTCTGCTACGGAGCTGCTGCGCGGTATAGCAGCGCCGATGCTGATTGTCATGCTGCTGGCGATGATGGTGCTGCCATTGCCGCCATTCGTGCTCGACATGCTGTTCACCTTCAATATCGCTTTTTCAGTCATGGTGCTGCTGGTTGCCATGAATACCGTGAAGCCGCTGGAGTTCGCGGTGTTTCCGACGGTACTGCTGGTCACCACGCTACTGCGTTTGTCTTTGAATATCGCATCGACCCGCGTGGTGCTGCTGGAAGGACACACCGGCCCAGGTGCCGCAGGCAAAGTGATCGAATCGTTTGGGCATTTCCTGGTGGGCGATAACTACGCGGTCGGTCTGGTGGTGTTCGTGATTATGGTGGTGATTAATTTTGTGGTGGTTACCAAGGGTGCCGGGCGTATCGCGGAGGTGGGCGCGCGGTTCACGCTGGATGCGATGCCGGGCAAGCAGATGGCGATTGACGCCGATCTCAATGCCGGCCTTATTGGTGAAGAAGAGGCGCGTAAGCGCCGCGCGGTGATTGCGCAAGAAGCTGATTTCTTCGGCTCCATGGATGGCGCCAGCAAATTTGTGCGCGGGGATGCGGTAGCCGGGATCATCATTTTGCTGATCAACATCGTGGGCGGCTTAATCGTGGGGGTGCTTCAACATGGCATGGACGTCGCTAGCGCCGCCAAGAATTACACATTGCTGACGATCGGAGACGGGCTGGTCGCGCAAATTCCGGCGTTGATTATTTCTACGGCGGCTGGTCTGGTGGTGAGTCGCGTTAGCATGGATCAAAACACCGGCGAGCAATTGATGACGCAAGTGTTGGCAAAGCCATTGCCGCTGGTGATTACTGGCGCGATCGTCGGTGTCATGGGTCTGGTGCCGGGCATGCCGCATATGGTGTTCCTGTTACTGGCAGCCGGGTTTGTCGGCGCCGCTTATTTCATGCATCAACGCAATGTGACCACCGAGCGCGTCGCCAGCGCTCCGGCAGTGGTGCAGGACGTTCCCGAGAGTCATGACGTGAGCTGGAGCGACGTGACGCCGGTTGATACGCTGGGACTGGAAGTGGGGTTTCGTCTGATTCCGCTGGTGGATAAGACGCAGGATGGCGAACTATTGCGCCGTATCAAAGCAATACGGCGAAAGTTTGCGCAGGACGTTGGATTTTTGCCGCCTGTCATACACATCAGGGACAATCTTGATCTGCGACCGAACGGCTACCGTATCACGCTCAAGGGCGTGGAAATCGGGGCGCACGAAGCGCAGCCGGGATTGTTTTTGGCGATCAATCCGGGACGCGTCACGGCGCAGTTGCCGGGATCGGCAACGCAAGATCCGGCATTCGGCATGCCCGCGGTTTGGATTGACGCTTCGCAGCGCGATCACGCGCAGCAGCACGGCTATACGGTGGTCGATGCCAGCACCATGGTGGCAACCCATATCAGTCAGTTGATCCACGCGAATGCGGCGGATCTGCTGGGCCGGCAGGAACTGCAACAACTCATCGATCATTTGTCGCGCGACACGCCGAAGCTGGTTGAAGATGTGGTGCCGAAACTGCTGCCAATGGTGACACTGCAACGCGTGCTGCAGAACTTGCTCGAGGAAAGCGTACACATACGCGACATGCGCACCATTGTCGAAGTGATTGCAGCGCATGCCGTGCGTACACAAGATGCGGGCGAATTGACGGCGCTGGTAAGAGTGGCGTTGGGCCGCGCGATTGTGCAGCAGTTGTTTCCCGGCAAGTCCGACCTGCAGGTCATGGCGCTTGACCCGGACCTGGAGCGATTGTTGATGCAAAGCACACAGACCGGTGCGGCAGACGGTCTGGTATTCGAGCCTGATCTCGCGGACACCTTGTTGCGCGGTGCGCAAGCAGCGGCGCGTCATCAGGAACAATTGGGCCTGCCGGCGGTATTGCTTACACCGAGTCCACTGCGCCCGGTGCTGTCGCGTTTTCTGCGGCGTGGCATTTCACAACTAACGGTATTGGCGCATTCCGAGGTGCCCGACGCCCGTTCCATCAAAGTTACCTCCGTTATCGGGAGCAAATCATGAATCCCAGAACATTTTCCGGAAAAACGTCGCGTGAAGTTCTGCAAAAGGTCAAGCAAGCCTTCGGACCCGACGCGTTGATCGTATCGAATCGTCCCTACGATGGCGGTATAGAGGTGACGGCGATGTCGTCGATGGCGTTCGAGCATACAGCGCCGCCTCCGGTCGTTAATGCCGCTCCGCCGGCCTATGCCAGCGACAGTGTAGTACAGAATTTGATGCGGGAAATGTCGGCGATGAAGTCAATGTTACAGCGCGAGATTTCCGGTATGGCATGGTCCGGTTTGAAACAGCGCGCGCCCGCGCGTGCGGCGATGATGCAGGTGCTGCTCAATGCCGGGTTCTCGCCGCTGCTGGCGCGCCAGTTGGTAACCGTTCTTCCCGAGCAGGCCACGCTGCCGGTTGCGCATAAGGCGATCGGCGCCGAAATCAAGAATTTGTTACGCGTCATGCCGGAGGAATCAATGGTAGCGGATGGCGGCGTGTACGCGTTGGTCGGTCCGACCGGCGTGGGCAAGACCACGACCGTTGCCAAGCTGGCGGCGCGCTGCGTGGTCCGCTACGGCGCCGCCAGCCTGAGTCTGATCACAACCGACAGCTATCGTATCGCTGCGCACGATCAACTGCGCGTTTACGGGAAGATACTCAATGTGCCGGTGCATGCGGTCAAGGACGCTGCGGACATGGCGGCTACGTTGGCGAAAATGCGTGACAAGAAGACCGTGCTGATCGACACCGTGGGGATGAGCCAGCGCGATCAGCTGGTGGCGGAACAAAGCGCAATGCTGGCGGCAGGTGGCGTGCAGGTAAAGCGGTTGCTGTTGCTGAACGCCACGGCCAATGCTGCAACGCTGGACGAGGTGATTGGCGCATACGCCAAAGGTGGATTGCACGGTTGTATCATTACCAAGCTCGACGAATCGGCAAGTCTGGCGACTGCGCTGGATTGCGCGATTCGCTATAGGCTGACCCTGCATTATGTAACCACGGGTCAGTGCGTTCCAGAAGATATACGCCTTCCGCACGCGGATTACCTGCTGCACCGCGCGCTGCGTCCGACGCTGGACACCTATGCGCATGGCCTGCAGGAAGAGGAGTATCCGCTCGCCGTGGCGGCGGGGGCATCCTATGGTTAACGCTACGGCTGACCGCGCTGCTCACAGCAGGGCCGAGACACGCGGCGATCAGGCCGAAGGACTGCGGCGCATGCTGGGGAGAGCTGCGGCGCGGATGGTTACGCTGGTTTCGGCATACCGCGGTGTGGGTAAGACCAGCGTGGCGATACATCTCGCGATGGCGCTATCGGCACGCGGTGCGCGGGTATTGCTGATTGATGAGAATTGCGGGCCCGCCAATATCAGTGGATTGCTCGGATTGCCTTTACGATTTTCGCTGGAGCACGTCATGTGCGGCGAGTGCCGACTTGAAGCGGCACTGCTACCGGCAGCGCAGGGCTTGATGGTGCTTTCAGCGGCGGTAGCTTCGCATGGGTCGCCGGCGCGGCGCGTTATCGCGCGAGAGCAGTGGGCGGCAGGTGTGAGGGGTATCGAAGCACGATTTGATGTCGTGTTGGTGGATACCGCGCTTGATAGCGCCGGTGGCGTGTCGGCGTTTGCCGGCGTGAATCATGACATGATTGTTGTTTCTTCCGCGGCTGCGCAAGCGGTGACAGCCTCCTATGCGCTGATCAAGCGTTTGCGCGACACTGGCGGTGAGCGCCGTTTTCATGTTTTGCTGAATCGTGTCACGCGTGAAGAAAATGCGCGCGTGATACTTGAAAACCTGACGAACGTCGCGCACAGCCATTTGCACTTGTCTGTTGAATCCCTCGGCTGTGTTTCCAAAGACGATCATCTTCGTTTTAATTCCGCGGAATTTCAATCGATGGCCGTCACGCAGCTCCCGCCGCCATCTGCCGCGCAGTTTCATCGCATTGCCGATGCCATTTCGGTATGGCCGGGGCCTTGCGCAAGGCCGGGTCTTATGGACCGTTTCATGCAAAGGATGCTTGTGGGCAATCCGCCTTTAGTCGCTTCCGCTGGAGTCTGAGATGAATGATATTGCCACTTATGAAACACAGGTTGATCTTTGCGTTGTGCAATTTGCGCCGCTGGTGAAGCGACTGGCGCTGCACATGATGGCATCGCTGCCCCCCAGCGTCGAACTGGATGATGTAATCCAGTCCGGCATGCTCGGATTGCTGGATGCGGCCAAGCGCTTCAAGAATACCTATGGCGCGCAATTCGAGACCTATGCTGTTCAGCGCATACGCGGCGCAATGCTCGATGGCTTGCGTCAATCCGACTGGCTGCCGCGAACGCTGCGAAAAAGTCTGCGTCAGGTCGAGGTCATGATCAGCAAGCTCGAGCAGCAGCATGGCCGGCCACCGCTGGAGCAGGAACTTGCCGATGCGCTCAAGCTGTCGCTCGCGGATTACCAGCAGCTATTGCTCGACGCGCGCGGTTACCAATTGGTATGCAGTGAAGATCTGGAACGGCATGGCGAGGAAAATGCGATCGATGCGTCTTACGCCGATGATCGTCCCGACCCCCTGCAGTTGCTGCTGGACGACAATGAGCGGCTCACCCTGGTCAACGCCATCGAGGGTCTGCCGGATCGTGAGAAAAAAATGATGGGCTTGTACTATGAGCATGAAATGAACATGCGCGAGATCGGTGAAATCCTCGGCGTGAGTGAGTCGCGTGTATGCCAAATGCACAGTCAAGCCATTGCCCGCCTGCGCGCCAAGTTGCGCGTGGGAATTTGAACGCTGCCGTCGTTGGCGATGGTGCCTGCAATGCAACAGTGCGGCGTTGCGCCCGATCATTAGGGTCACTGCAGCCGCATATTTTAAATCCCTTTTAAAAACATATAGTTATATATTTTATATATTTTTGATCGATCCTTAAAATCAAAATGTCATAAAAATATTTCGGCGCCTGTGCGTCGTAATCCTGGCCTGCCATGCGGCGTAGCGGCATCCACGCGTTCCTCGCGAAGCAAAATTCGCTTGCACGGCGTTGGTAAGAAAGCGTAGTCTTTATCCATTCTCCGGTCTGAAGGCTTACGACCACGCAATCGTCGTTGGCTTCAACGGAGTCCGGCTGCCCCGTCATGGCGGCCGATCTCGTGTTCCGACGGCCTCAATCCCGCCGATCCCGTGTTTGAACGATTTGCGTTTGCGCGCGCCGCTGCTGTTTTGCTGGCAGTCCGCAGCAATCCAGGCGAAAGAGGGGAGGCAATGATGGAGCGTGAGGCCGGAAAGCGGGCATCGGTGGCTATGCCATTGGCACTCGTAGCCATCATGCCAATGCGGCAATATTACGTGTATGCGTTTTCGGCTGGCGCCGCAATGACATATGCTGCCCGTCGCTCGCACAGGAAGCCGTTATGATCTCCCGTGAATTCATCAAGCGATGGCGTGTGGGCTTGCTTAGTGCGGCGGGTGCGCTAGCCTTGGCTGCCACCCTGTTGGCCGCAGCGTGGCACGATGTGAGCGCAGATGAGCGCCGTGCGTTGAATGCGGCGGCGGCGGACACGGCCAATCTTGCGCTTGCATTTGAGCGGCAGACGGTGTCCGAAGTGTCCGCGGTAGAGCGCCTTGTGCTTGGCATGAAGGACGCCGTGGAACAGCAAGAGCCCGCTCACTTGCGTCGGATTCTTGCAACGGTTGACCGGATACACGGCAAGCGCATAGCTGCGGCCGCCGTGGTGGATCGCGAAGGCAATATTGTGGAAAATAGTTTGCCGCTCAAGCCAGTCAATATTGCCGACCTGGAGCATTTCCGTGTCCACGTCGAGCGCGATACCGGAAAAGCCTTCATCAGCAAGCCGCTGTTGGGACGCGTGTCCGGGAAGTGGTCGGTACACGTCTCTCATCGCGTCAATCGCAGCGGCGGCGGGTTTGGCGGTATCGTCACTGCGAGTCTCGATCTGGATGCGCTGGGCGACTTTTATCGCCAACTCAATCTGGGCGAGAAAGGTTTTATCCTGCTGGTCGGCGCGGACGGTGTGATGCGTGCGCGCCAGACTGCAAAGGGTTTTCAGGCGAATATGGATCTGCGCAGCGACTGGCCGGAACTATGGCGTGAGGCTGGGGAAAAGCCGGACGGCAGCGCGACGGTGGTGCGCCCGGACGGCGGGTACAACGTCGTCAGCTATCGCAAGGTCGAAAACTACCCGTTGACGGTCGTTGTGGGCGAGGACAAAGGCGAAATCCTGCAGCCGCTGGCAAACAACCGGCGCAATACCATGTGGGGCGCGGGTTTGATTTCGCTTTTTGCATGGGTGCTGATCGGTATGCTCTGGCTGCTGATCGAGCGGGCCCGGCGCCGCTCCGAAGAGCGCTCGGTTGCCGATGCGCGGCTACGCGAGAGCGAGCAGCGTTTTCGCGATCTCACCGAGCTATCGTCTGACTGGTGGTGGGAGCAGGACGCGGACCTGCGCTTTGTGGCGTTATCGGATGCGCCCGGATACGCCGGCCTTGCCCGCGAAGTCCGGATCGGAAAAACGCGCTGGGAACTGACCGACAGTATGCCGGTTGACGCGACTTGGGATGCGCATCGGACGCAGTTATTGAAGCGTCAGCCGTTCAAAAATCTGCTGATTGAGCGTAAAACAAAAACGCATATCCATCACGTCTTGGTCAGCGGCAAGCCGGTGTTCGACGAGCGCGGCACGTTTCAGGGTTACCGGGGTGTGACGAGAGACATCACTGCAGAGCGGCGGCGCGTCGAAGAGACACTTCAAACAAGCGAAGAGCGTTACCAGCGTCTGTTCGAGGCCAACCCGCTGCCGATGTGGGTGCGTGATGCTGGCACAATGAAGTGTTTGGCGGTGAACGAAGCGGCTTTGTGCCGTTACGGATATCGCCGCGATGCGTTTCTTGCGCTGGGGCCGGAGGACCTTCAGGCGCCCGGCGCATGGGAGTCCAGGCGCGATATGGTCACGAACGGACGTGGTGATCGCGTGGCTCAGCATGTACGGCATCGCATTCGCGACGGCAGTTTGATTGATGTCGAACTCACTTCGCGCGATATCACGTTTGACGGCAAAGCAGCGCGGTTCGTGATTGTGAATGAGGTGACAGCACGTAAGCAGGCAGAAGTGGCGCTGATGGAATCCGAACAACGGCTGCGCGCATTACTCGACGGCATTCCCGACCGCGCGTGGCTTAAGGATACCCACGGCCGTTATATTGCGCTGAATCGCAACGAAACAGAGGCGCTGACGCTGTCGGCCGAGCAGGTGCTGGGCCGTACTGTGCGCGAATTTCGTCCGGGCGATCAGGCTGAGCAAGTGATGGCAGACGACGCGAAAGTGATTAGCGAAGGACGGCCCATGCGGTTCGAGCGCCAGTCTAATCTCGACGGCGCCTGGCGCGAATTGATCAAGGTGCCGATCATGGACAAGAACGGCGCTGCTGTGGGTATGGTCGGGATATCCCGTGATATTAGCGAGCGGCGTGCCCAGGAAGCTGAACGGCATGAGCGCGACCGCGCGCAACGGCATGCCTTCGTGCGGGAAGTGCATCACCGTATCAAGAATCATATTCAGGGCGTCGCCGGGCTGCTGATGGGATACGCAAGGCGTGAACCGGCCATGGCAGATTCGATCAAGCGTGCAATATCGCAATTGCAGTCAGTGGCGGTCGTGCATGGTTTGCATGCCGCGGCGGGCGTCGTGGAGGGACCGCTGTCGCTTGCCGACATGGTTGCGGCGATTTGCTACCATCAGCAAAATTTGGGTTTGGGAAAGGTGCCGGTGGATTATCGGACGGTGCTGACAACACCGGTGCAGGTGATTGAAGATGAGGCGGTGCCGGTGGCGCTGATCGTCAACGAATTGGTGTTGAACGCGGTCAAGCACACGGCGCTCGACGATACCGCGGTTACCGTGCAGCTTGATAGCGTGGACACTGCCGTGCGTATCGTCGTCACCAACGGCGGGCGCTTTCAGCAGCCGGTCAATCGCCAAGCCAGGGAGCTAGCAGGCAGTGGTTTGCGCATCGTGCGCTCGTTGCTGCCTTCGCAGGGGGCGACGTTCGACATTCGTTCCGTGAATAACGTCGTGCGTGCAAGTCTGGTATTGCGGTCGCCTATTATCACGGGTGCGGGGTCGGCGGTTGAGGCCGCCGCCGTCAGAGCAGATGTGGCATATTCATAGGCTCTATCGGATGCCAGCGTCCTATTGTTCTCCGGAACAAGCTGTCCCGAAACGATGGGATGGGTTGACATCAGCAAGTTTGCTGCGGTGTTCGTGCCGTATCCGGGCAGCTTTTGTCGCGGATGGCGATCGGAGATCTGGCAGCGCTGGTTGACGTAAAGAAAAAAATTGTGGAGGAGCCTCGTGACTAAAGAAAATGCATCGAAGATAACCTTGTTGCTGGTCGATGACGATAAGTTGATTCTGACTACGCTGGCGGACGGTTTGCGCGCAGAGGGGTTCGATGTGCTGGAGGCGTCGTCGGGCGAGATTGCACTTAAGCTAGCGCGCGAGGCCGATCCCGATCTCGCGATCTGCGACGTGCGCATGCCCGGCATGTCCGGTCTTGAGCTTGCGCCGCGCTTGCGCGAACAGTCTGACGTGCCTTTTATATTTCTCTCGGCCTATGGTGACGAAGACGCCGTGCGCCTCGCGACCGAGCATGGTGCGCTCGGTTATCTGGTGAAGCCGGTAAATGTGCCCGAGATGTTGCCGACCATCCGTACTGCGCTGGTGCGTGCAGTGGAAATTCGCAAACTGCGGAACAGTGGGGAGCAGTTGAATATCGCATTGTCGAACAGCCGGGAAGCGAGTATGGCCATCGGTATTTTGATGGAGCGTCACCGGCTGGACCGCGCCGCCGCATACGAGTTGTTGCGCGACTATGCGCGATCAAATCGCCGAAAGCTGACGGAGATTGCCGCGGAACTGCTCGACGCCACGGAAACGGTGAATCGCGTCAAACCGGTGCCTCCGAATGGCGCGGGTCGTGAGTAGAGCGGGGGCTATGGCCGATAAACGCAACCCATTGCTCAGATGTAATATTTTTGTAAAACCGCTGCCTTGCATAAGAAAAATCGGATGTCAATGCGGTATTGTGCCTTTGCTGAATGCCGCCCCGCACTTGCGGCTAAAAATTCAATCAGGCCCGGACCCCGCCTGTAATTCGACCCCGTGGCGTTGTTTCATCGCGCCACGGTGCAGTCAATAGTCAACGGTACACGGATGGATCGCGACAAAAGACGCAGTTACAACAGACGTCAGCGAGCGCAGGAGCAGCGCCTGCTGGCGCAAATCGCGCGTGGCGACACGGCACAGAATGTGCTCTGCGTGTTGTGCGCCAGTGTCGAGTCGTCAATTGGACGCGGCGTCCGCTGCGCAGTGCATCTGCCGGATGGCGACGGCGCGCGTATCGTGCAAGTGATCGCGCCGAGCTTTGAGGGCTATTTTCAGCGCCGCGGGCCGGTCGCGATTGATCCGACCGGCGGATCGTCGGCTGCGGCAGCTTACCTGCGGCGGCAAATCGTGTTAGGGCAGATCGATAACAACACGCCAGTCTTGAAAGGCGCCGATACATTGTTCACCGGGCACGGCATGCGAGCAATTTGTGCGACGCCCGTGCTGTCGCGGGGTTCGGTGCTTGCGGTAGTCTCGGTCTATTATGTTCAGCCGGGTGTACCGTCGCGCGAGGATCAGCAGGTGATTGAGTGGGCAACACGAATTGCCAGCATTGTGCTGGGACACGAACGTGCTGTTTATGCGCTGACGCAATCCGAGACCAAATACCGTTCGTTCCTTGATCATCTGCGCGATGGCGTATTCATCACTCAGGAAGGCATCGTGGTTTACGCCAACCCCGCCATAACCGAATTGACCGGACGCGCTGCACAGGACTTGCTCGGTAGCGATTTTCACGCCATGCTCGCCACCGAAGATGCTGCCATGCTGCGCAGTCTCGAGGCGATGCACCTTCGCGGCGCGCGCGCACCCAACGAATGCACACTGCGTATTGTCCGCGCGGACGGCGATCTGCGCACCATGCGCATCAATCAGGCGGCGATTACCTGGAATGATGCGCCGGCGTCGCTTTCCACGCTGACGGATATCACCGAGCGCCAGCGTGCGGAGCAGGAAGTTCGCCGGCTGAATGCCGAACTCGAGCGCAGGGTTGGTGAGCGCACGCGCGAACTCGCGGCAGTCAATCGTGAATTGGAGGCGTTCAGTTACTCCGTTTCACACGATTTGCGCGCGCCGGTACGGGCGATCAACGGTTTTTCGGCGATGCTGCTGAACAAACATGCGGGTGCTCTTGATGCGGATGCACGCCTGCATCTTGAACGGGTGTACGGCGCAGGGCAGCGCATGGACGAAATGATCGAAGGGTTACTCGCGCTTGCGCGCATTGCGCGTGCGGCGCCGCGCTTCGGGACGGTCGGGATGAGCGAGATCGCG
>JBEBHE010000251.1:0-7054 GCA_040081205.1 Burkholderiales bacterium
TGTGTATCCACGACACAAACTGGCGGCCGCCGCCGATCACCGAACCCGCGCCGAGTTTCAAACCGAGCAGCAGCGGCGGGAACGAGCCGCCGCTGCGCCCCATTACCAGGCCGAAGCGCAGCGCGACGTAGCGGATGCCGAGCGCAGCACACGTCTCGGCGCGCGCTTCCCAGCGATGGCACAGTTCGCTGGCAAAATCGCCCGCTGTTGCGGTTGATTGCTCGTCAATGTTGGTCGCGCTCTGCCCGTAGTAGCCGATGGCCGACGCCTGTATCCACACGCGCGGACGCGTGATTGCGCGCGCGGCGTAACGCAGCAAATCTTCGGTGGGCGCAAGACGGCTTTCGAGCAGCACGCGTTTACGCGCACGTGTCCACGGCGTGCCCACGACCGGTGCGCCCGCGAGATTGATCACGACGTCAAAGGGTTCTGCTGCTGAAAGCGCAGCAGTGGCGTGTATGCAGCGCGCCGCGCCGCCGAATTGCAATGCGGCACGCGCCGGATTACGTGCTACCAGCGTCACGTCGTGACCGCCGGCAATGAGCCGCCGTGTCAGCGCTGTACCGATGAAGCCGGTGCCGCCCGCAATCAGGAATCGCAGATGCGGGCCACCCACGTCCAGCGGCGCAACCGGTTTGACGCGCGACAGCGTGCGCGCCGCCAGTGCGTCACGCACGCCGGAGAGTGTTACGCCGACTGCCGCGAGCGTGAGAAACCACGATTTCCAGCCGTAATCCGCAGGCACGAGTTCGCTGGGCAACCGCCACCATGCCGGCGTTTGCAGCGCGAGCACCATGAACGCCGCGCCGCCGCCAATCGCCAGTAGCGTATGCAGCACGCGCTCACTTTGTGGCAATACACGCGTACGATCTTCGATCAGAAAATCGATCAGCGTCAGCACCACTTCAACCGCCACCAGCGCCCACAATGCCGTAATCCATCCGCCGCCGAACACAAACCATGCAAGCCCGGCGAAAATCACACCGTAGATGATCGAGCGCAGCGCGTGGATATAGAGTTCGCTGCGCGCGGAGGCTTGCGCCGGCAGCGCGACGGTCAGTTCGTGGTGATAAATCGTGTCGAATGCCCCCATCACGGCTTGCACGATGAGCAGGGTCAGCAACAGATCCATGATTGATTCCTTAGAGGCGGGTTCAGCGTGGCGCGTTACACACGTTATCGGCACAGCGGCGCGCGCCCACGAAAACGCCGAGCCGCGCGGAAACCGGCATGCGGTTGCGCGCGAACCACGCGTAGGCGAAATCAAACACGCGTGACAGCAACGGCCAGCCGGTGAAGGCGAGCATCCAGCCTCGACCGACCACACGGTAAATATGGCGTGTGGCCGCCATGCCGGTAAGCCACGCGCCATCCGGCAGCCGCACGTGCAGCAACGCGTTCAGGTCGTCAACGCTCATCGGCCAAGCATGCTCGTCGTATTCGGCTACTGCGATGTCGATCAGATCAAGCCGGCCCGCGCGATCCCAGCGCCGCAGAATTTTCATTTCAGCGTTGCATAGCGGGCACGCGCCGTCGTAAAAGACTTTTGTATTTGTATCGTTGATCGCTTGCATGTCAGCCTCTTCTATTTTTCTGATTTCGGTAAACACAGAAATCGTTGGGCAAAAAAAGAGAACAGAGATCATGTGATGAATGTCCGGCATAAAGCGCACGGCTCGGTGTTTGCGCATGCAGGTAATGCCTTGAGTTCTGCGCGCGCCGGCATGTCTTGGGGTAGCCTGACATTCCACACTAATCCCAAGGACTTGAGTGCGCACAGTACCCACCAGCCCGGATCACACTGTCCTGGCAGCAGCCCCAGCTTTGCGGAACCGGGGTAAGCGTGATGGTTGTTGTGCCATGATTCGCCCATGGTGATGAGGCTTGTGAACTGCACATTATGTCCTTGCACGGCCGCGCCCTCGACATGCCATTCCCGAGTTCCCCGGTTGTGCGCAAACCAACCGATTAGCCAGTGGCCGGTTACTGACATAGCCACGCGCGCGCAAATACCCCAGATCACCCATGGCGCGCCACCAATGGCAAACAATACTATTGTCAGCGGCAACTGTTGCAACATCCAAGTGCGCTCCATAAACACATAGATGCGATCACTCGCGATGCGCGGCTCGAACTCATACTCCGGTGGGTATGCAAGGCGCAAATCGCAATGTAGTTGCTGCCAGCCGTCATCAAGAAATTTTCCGCCGTTGCGCAAGTATGGATGGCAATGCCGCTGGCGCTGCGCCCAATCGCGCAAGTCATGCCCCTTAATCATGCCAAACGGGCCTGCCATGCCGACGATTACGCCCAGATGCACGAAGAAGTATTCCATCCAGCGTGGGCATTCGTAGCTGTTGTGGATCAGGCGGCGATGCATGCCCAGAGAATGACCTAAGCACAGTGTGGCGGCGGTACAGACCAGAAACACCAATATGTTTTGAAGTGAAAACGTGAGCGCGCCGCCAATGGCGGCCACCAGCGCGTGGCTCATGAGCCATAGCGATTTCACTGGTGACCAAGTCACCACACCTTCATCCGGATTAGTGCGCGCGGAAACAACTTTAATGCGCGGGACTTCGCTATTGGTATCCATGAGTGTTTGCCTATTTTTGCGTGGACGACGTTGCATCAGTCGTGGTACTACCGCCAATCAATCGCTGTATGCGACTGCCGAGTTTCATGATTTTCATCAGCGTTGCCGGATCAAGCCGCTGCATTTCGTCCACCCATGCACTGCTCACATCGAGAAAATCATGCACTTGCTGGATGCGCGCGCGGGTGGTGGCGCTTTCTTTGGAGAACGCCGGGTCCATCAGCGTGTTGCGCACCATGCTCAAGGTCGGATCAATTTCGCGGCGGCGGCGGCCTTGTGCGATCACGCGGAAAATATCCCAGATGTCGTGCAGCGCTTCAAAGTGATCGCGCCGGTCGCCCATCACGTGCGCCACGCGCACCAGCCCCCAATCCATTAACTCCTTCAGCGACGTGCTGACGTTGGAACGCGCGATACTCAATGTTTCGCAAATTTCCTCGGCGTGCAGCGGCTGTTCAGCCAGATAAAGCAGCGCGTGGATTTGCCCGACGGTGCGGTTCACGCCCCAGCGCGAGCCCATCTCACCCCAGTGCAGCACAAACTTTTCGGCGATCGGTGTCAGTTGCATGATAATCCTTGGAAACCTTTATAAACTGTAATTTCTGAAATTACAGAAATAATAGTTATAAGAGATGTTACTGTCAATAGGTGTATGTAAAATTATTAAGTATTTGTTTTTAAACAATTTATTTTAAAATAATAGTATCGTTTTGTTTGCCGTTCCAGCCCGCAGCGGGATATGATGGCCACCAATGTCCAACTTTTCAGAGTGCCCTCATGATGAATTCGCCCGTGCCTTACCTCCGCTTGCGTGCCCGCTGGATCATGTTGCTGACGCTGTTTTCCCTGTTGATGGCCGGTTGTGCGGTTATATCAACGCAGGAGGACATTGCCGCGCTGATGAAAGAAGGCCAGGCGCTTTACCAGGCGAAGCGTTACGACGAAGCCATCGTCAAATTTCGCGCGGTAACCAGCAGCGATCCGGCGCACTGGGGCGCGTGGCTGTGGACTGCGCGTTCGTTCATCGCGAAAGGCAGTTGGGCCGACGCAATAGCTAACGCGCGCAAAGCGTTCGACACCGCGCCGCAAAGCGCGGAGGTGCTGCCGGTTTTTCTGGAAGCGTTGTTCGGCGGCGGCTCGCAGGCGCTGGCGGGCGGAAATTTTCTCGAGTCGATCAAATATTTCAGCGAATACCTCAAGTTGCAACCGGCGAACGCGCGCGCCTGGGCCGGCGTGGGCAAGGCTTATCTTGGCAACAAACAATTCGCCGACGCTTTGCAGGCGCTGCTGCGCGCGCTGGGCACAACCGGCGTGGATCGCGGCGATGTCATCGGTACCCTATTGTCGGGCGGCGTGCAGGCGTTTAACCAGCGCGACTACGGCAATGCCATCACCCTGCTGCGCGAATATGTGAATCAGGATCAGCGCAATCTGCAGGCTTATCTCACGCTGGCAAAAGCCTACTGGGAATCAGGACAACGCGGCAGCGCGCTCGATGCGTTTCGTGATGTGCTGAGAGTCAGTCCGACGAATCCCGAAGCGCTGAAGTTTCTGCGGCAGATGATGTAGGAATCCACGAGCGACCCGCCGCCACGGACGGCAGCAACGCGACGTTACATCAGCTTGCGCAGCAAATACTCGGCACACAGAAGCGTGCTCCGATCAGCGCCGATCGGGCCAACTACCTGCAAACCCACCGGCAAACCATTCGGTCCCTGCGTGAACGGCAGGTGCACGCAGGGCGTATGCAATACCGTCCACATCCGGTTGAACAGGGGATCGCCGGTGCCATGCAGCCCGCGCGGCGCTTCGCCGACAGTGCTGGGCGTCAGTAACACATCGGTGCGTGAGAACAGTTCCGCCGTCATACGGCGGCCATTGCGTGCCAGGGTGATCGCTGCATCGTAACGCTCGCGCGGTAATGCCAGGCCGGCAGCGATTAAATCCTGCAACTTTTGCGACAGGTGCGCGCGATGGGCGTGCCACTCATAGGCGAGCGAGCGCGCCATTTCGTAGGTCATGATGTCCATCTGCGCCTGCGCCATGCCAGCGAAATTCGGCGGTAAATCGACGTCGATCAGTGTGACGCCTGCCGCGCCCAGCTTGCTGATCGCCAGCGCCATGGCGGCTTGCGTTTCAGGTTGCGCGCGCGGCCATTCAAAGGTGCGGCAAATGCCGACGCGCGGCGCTGCCGAAAGCGGTTGTTCAATGACGAGGTCGTCACGTCCGCCGGCCGCCGCGGCGAAGAGCGCGGCATCGCGCACGGTACGCGCGAGCGTGCCCACGGTGTCCATCGCGTCGCTCAACAGTTTCGCGCCAACGCGGTTGATCAAACCGAAACTCGGTTTGTAGCCGACGATGCCGCAGAACGCCGCAGGACGTATCACCGATCCCGCCGTTTGCGTGCCGAACGCGAGCGGCACCATGTGATCGGCTACTGCTGCCGCTGAGCCGCTCGACGAACCGCCGGGCGTGTGCAAGGGGTTGTGCGGATTGGCGGTTTTGCCGGGCTGGAAATAAGCGAGTTCGGTGGTGACGGTTTTGCCCAGCACCACGGCGCCCGCCGCTCGCGCGAGTGCGACGCAGGACGCGTCCCACGCGGGCCGGTGATTTGCATAAATCGCCGAGCCGTAGGTTGCGGGCATGTCGCACGTGTCGATGAAATCCTTTACCGCGATGGGAATGCCGTACAACGGGCCGCGTGAACAGGAGGGCGCGGCATCGAGTTCACGCGCGCGCGCTATTGCGGCGCTGGCGTCCAGATGCGCCCACGCGCCGACGACGGGCTCGCGCGCCGTGATGCGTTCCAGGCAATCGCGCACCAATTGTTCGCTGGTGATGGTGCCAGCGGCGATTTGCTGGGCGGCTTCTGTGGCGCTAAGGCGGTTGAGCGTGGGCATCATATAAGTATTTGTTTGTCAGCAAAAATTGCTGTTGCTACCGTGGCTACTGTTGCCAGCGTGACGTGTTTCAGGACAGCTAACCGCATGGTTGTCCTCGTCTGGTTTCGTCCTTGTGCGATGACGGCACTGCGCTGGCGAAACACGCATTCCATATATTGTATACCCGCGCCGTGACGATTTTGCGTGAATGGCGCACCGCGGAAGTGTGTGCATCCATTGTAATGGCCACTCGCTGGCGGTATGATGATTTTTGGTTCGCATGGTCAGCGTGGAGGCACAAGCTGATTTTCCCGCGGATCGAATTCCACCAATTTCCACATTGCGGCAAAGGGGCACGATGAGTCGTGTGCGGTGTGCGCTACGGGTTTTTTGTGACGGGATTGCAGTAGTGGCAGCGATCTTCGTTGTCATGCAAGCGCACGCGCAGATGGCGGGCAATGCCTATCCGAACAAGCCGGTGCGCGTCATTGTGCCGTTCGCACCCGGCGGTCCCAGCGATATCTTCGTGCGCACCATCGGCCCGAAAATGTCTGAAACATGGGGGCAGCCCGTGGTCATCGACAACCGCGGTGGTGCAGGCGGCGTGATCGGCATTGATCTGGCGGCACGCGCGGCGCCCGACGGTTACACGATATTGCTGGGCGCTTCCGGCGCATTAGTGATTAACCCTGCATTCAATGCGAAGCTGCCGTACGATTCATTTCGCGATCTGGCGCCGATCACGCTGGTGGTGATTAACCCGCAATTGCTGGTGTTTCATCCGTCGCTCGCCGCGAATTCGGTGAAGGAACTGATTCAAATCGCCAAAGCAAAGCCGGGCCAGCTCAACTACGCCTCGGTCGGTGCCGGCAGTTCACCGCACATGGGCATGGAAATGCTGAAGGCGATGGCCGGCGTGAATCTCACGCACGTGCCCTACAAAGGCACGGCGCCTGCGCTCACCGATTTGCTCGGGGGCCAGGTGTCGCTGATGTTTACCAGCATGGCCACGGTGTTGCCGCAGGTGCGCGCCGGCAAATTGAAGGGCATCGCGGTGGGCAGCGACAAACGTTCACCGGCGGTGCCGGAGATTCCCACCGTGGCTGAATCCGGCGTGCCGGGATTCGACTATGTCACCTGGTTTGCGTTTTATGCGCCGGCGGGAACTCCAGCGGACATTATTGCAAAGCTGAATAAGGAAATCGTGCGCATCTTGGCCGATCCGCAGATCGCGAAATATTTTTCGAGTCAGGGCGCGGAACCATCGCCCACCACGCCGGCGGGGCTCGCGGGTTATATGCGCGCCGAACACGACCGCTGGAAAAATTTGATCAAATCCGCCAACATCAAAATTGAGTAACTTACCGAGAGGAAAAGCATGAGCAACGCAAATGGATCTACCGCGCTGGCGGGAATAAAAGTGGTTGACATGACGCAGTACGAAGCGGGTACGTCGTGCACGCAGGCGCTGGCGTGGCTGGGCGCGGATGTGGTGAAAGTCGAGCCGCAGACGGGCGAAAACGGGCGCTTTGCGTCGACCAACAGCGGCGATGTGGATTCGTTTTACTTCATCATG
>JBEBHE010000252.1:0-7046 GCA_040081205.1 Burkholderiales bacterium
ATTATTACCAACGCATAGCGAAAAAACGCTCAACTGGCTCGATGGATGACGTCGAGCCGTGGGTTTGTCAGTTTGTGCGCCACCAAGCCACGCACGCGCGGGCAAGCGCACGCGTGGCATCAATGCATTGAGCGGAAACATCGGACGCTTGGTATTCGATTGCCAGTGGAATTTCCGTGCAGCCCATTATTATTGCCTGAGCACCTTTGTGTAATAGATTGTGCATGGCGTGTGTCGCCAGTACATGCGCTTGCGCGAGTTCGTTGCGTTTGACGCATTCGATGGCGGGCAGCACTAACCGCTGTTGATCGTCGTCGCTGGAGAGCAGGCTTTCGATGCCGCGCTCGCGAAAACGCATCTGATAAAACCCGGCCGCGACCGTGCCTTGTGTCGCGAGCAGGCCGACGCGTTGTATGGCTGGAGCGGCTCGCGCACCCAAAGCATCACACGCAGCATCCGCCATATGCAAAATCGGCAAGCCGCCCTGCTCAACGAGATCGTCGTACCAGTAGTGCGCGGTGTTGCACGCAATGGCGACGGCCTGCGCGCCGGCTCGCTTCAACGTATGAATGCCTTCCAGCATCTGCGGCAACGGTGATTCACCCTGGCCAATAATCGCCGGTGGACGATCGGGAATCTGCGGCACGGAATACGCGATTACGGGAATGTGATCCTGATCGCGCATGGCGGGCGTTTCTTCGATCAGCTTTCGCAGGAAATCCACTGTAGCCAGCGGGCCCATGCCGCCGAGTACGCCGAGCAGTTTGTGGCTCATGATGATCGCGGGCGGCTACAGGCGATTCTTACCAGGCTGCCATAGCACATCGCTGCCGCCGTTGCGCCGGTTCAACCAACGGCTCGCCACGAACAGCAAATCCGACAACCGGTTCAGATATGGACACGCCAGGGCCGGCACGGATTCCGTTTTCGCCAGCGTCACCACGCGCCGCTCGGCGCGGCGGCACACCGTGCGCGCGACATGCGCCAGCGCCGCCGTGCGCGAGCCGCCAGGTAAAATAAAATCTTTCAGCGCGGGCAATGATGCGTTGAATTTGTCGAGTGCCGCTTCGAGTCCGGCGACGTGACTGTCGGCGAGTATCGGATGACCCGGCACGCTCAATTCGCCGCCGAGATCGAACAGATCATTCTGTACATTGGCCAGGCACGCACGCAACTCGTGACATTCATCGGGCATTGCCTCAGCAAGCAACACGCCGATGGCACTGTTGAGTTCGTCTATGGCGCCCATCGCTTCGATGCGCGGCGCGTCTTTCGCCACGCGTGAGCCGTCGGCAAGGCCAGTGTCGCCTTTATCGCCGGTGCGGGTGTAGATGCGGGTGAGACGGTTGGCCATGCGTCGGTCAACCGGATGGCGTCAGAGTCAACACTTCCTGCTGCGGCCTGTCTTGCGGTTCTGCCCGCAGTTTTCCATCGGGCAGAGCGTTCTTGCATTGGTTGAATATGCGCAACTGGCAGGTCTGGCAGATGGTGGTATCGAGCTTCGGGTAAATCGTGTCCATCGGGATGTCCCGGACGTTGAACACGTTTTCGCGCCCGATTTGATCGAGGTAACCGCCGCGCTCCATGAAATGACGTGCCGAATCTTTCATGCGATAAAGATACAGCCCTCCGCCCATGCGCCGCCGCCGCTGCGCTTCGTGCGTCAGCAGTTCCGCGCCCGCGATATCGACGAAATTGATGCCGCTGGCGACAATCAGCAAATGTTTTTGCGTGGGCATTTGCTCATCGATTTGTTCGATTTTCGTCTGAATATGATCGACCGCGCCGAAAAACGCCTCGCCGTTGATGCGCAACATTTTGACCTGCGGGCAGTCGGGCAATCCGGTGTCGGCGGTGAAATGATAGCTGCCGGGTTGCGGATCGGGCTTTACGTCCAGTATGCGCGGATGCGACGTTTGCATCAGATACAAAATCAGCGATAGCAACACGCCCGCATAAATCGCGAATTCCAGATGCACCAGCAGGGCCGAAAGGAAAGTCACCAGCATCACTACGGTTTCACGGCGGCTGGTGCGCAATATCGCGCGGATCTGCGGAATATCAATCAGCCCGTACGCCACCATGAAAAGAATCGCGCCCATCACTGCCAGCGGCAGATGGTTCGACAGCGGCCCCACCACCAGCAGCAGGAATATCAGGATCAGCGCGGAGCCCACGGCGGCGAGCGGTGTGCGCGCGCCTGCCTCGTAATTGGCGCCGCTACGATTGAATGAGCCGCTGCTCGCGTAGCCCGAGAAAAATGATCCTGCGATATTGGACAAGCCTTGTCCGATAAATTCCTGATTGCCGTCGATGCGTTGCCCGGTTTTGGCGGCAATGGCGCGCGCGATAGATACCGCTTCGGTCAGTGCCAATATCATCACCGCGAATGCGACCGGCAGCGTTTTTTTCAGCGTATCGGACGACATGTCCGGGTGCGACAGTTGCGGCAGACTGCCGGGCAGATCGCCCACCATCGCAATGCCGGTGCGTGCCGCGCCGAATATCAGATTGAGCAGGAACGCAAACACGCTGCCCGCCAGCATGGCGGAAATCATGTAAGGGAATTTCGGGAAGCGCCGCCGCGTCACCAGACCGGCGAGCAGGGTGGCCGCGCCCACGGCCGTGACATACAGATTCAGGTCGAGCAAATTGACTGCGAATGTCGATAGCGTATCCAGAAACGACAAGCCGCGCTGGATATCCATGCCAAAGAAGTTCTTCAACTGTGCGGAGAAAATCAAGCAGGCCGCGCCGGCCGTGAAGCTGATGACCACGGTATGAGAAATAAAATTTACCAGCGCACCCATGCGCGCAAGGCCCATTGCCAGTTGCATCACGCCGACGAGAAAGGCAATGGTCAGCGCGAACTTGATGTATTCACTACTCGACGGTTCGGCCAACACGCTCAGGCTGGCGAACAAAAAAATCGAAATCACGTTGGTCGGTCCGGACACCAGATGCCAGCTAGATCCAAACAGCGCCGCGACAATCGCAGGTACCATCGCGGCGTATAGACCGTATTGCGGCGGCAAACCCGCCAGCGTGGCGAACGCCACGCCTTGCGGCAGCACGATAACCGCACCGGCCAGTGCCGCCATGCCATCCGCGCGCAGGGTGTCGCGGTTGACCATGGGCCACCAGCGCAAAAACGGCAACAGGCGCACCAACCAATTTGGATAGGGCGGATTCAAGGGGCGGCGGCGTTTGTTGGGCGAGCGGTGCAGTTGGATGGATAGCCGCCATTATCGGCCAAGCTGACGAGGCCATCAACGTTCGCGTGGTTTTCGGTTATAATCGCCGCCCAAAACCTAGACCTTTTTCACAGGGAAACGAAGACATGAACATTCGTGCAGGAATGGTTGGGCTGGCCGTGGCGCTGGCAGCAGGTTCGGCTGTGGCGCAAACGGCGCCGGCGCCCGCAGGCGATGCGGCGGCGGGCCGGCAGAAGAATTCCATGTGCGTGGGTTGCCACGGCATCGAGGGCTACAAAACCGCGTTCCCGGAGGTTTATAACGTCCCCAAAATCGGCGGCCAGCACCCGGCGTATATCGTCAAGGCGTTGCAGGCTTATAAATCGGGCGAGCGCAATCATCCGAGCATGAAGGGTATCGCCGCGACCCTGTCCGACAAGGACATGGCCGATCTCGCCGCGTATTACAGCGCGGGTCCCAGCAAGGTTGCGGCTAAATAAGCCGGGAGCGACAAATGAAAAAAATCACAATGATGGTGTGCGGCGCGGTGCTGATGATGAGTGGCCATGCGATGGCCGGCAACCCGGCGGCGGGTAAGGAAATAGCTAAAAAGACATGCGCGGCGTGTCACGGCGCGGACGGCAACAGCGCCTCCGCCGATTTTCCGAAACTCTCCGGGCAACATTACGACTATCTGGTGAAATCGATGCAGGGCTACAAATCAGGCGTGCGTAAAAACCCGATTATGGCGCCGATGGCCGCCAACCTGTCGCAGCGCGATATCGAAGACCTTGCCGCCTACTTTTCGTCGCAGCAGGGGTTGGTGACCTTCAAATAATAGTGAAGACGTGAATGGGGTAGCCCCTTCACTTTTTTTACCCTTTTACGTCTTCACAAGCTCTTGCTTCGATACTCGCATAAATCCCGTATCAGGCACTCCCCGCACTTGGGCGCGCGCGCCACACACACATAGCGTCCGTGCAGTATCAGCCAGTGGTGCGCGTGCAGCTTGTATTCGTCGGGAATAAATTTCAGCAGCCGTTCTTCAACTTCCAGCGGTGTTTTGCCGGGTGCAATGCCGGTGCGATTGCCGATGCGAAACAAGTGTGTATCGACCGCGATGGTCGGTTCGCCAAACGCGATATTGAGCACCACGTTGGCGGTTTTGCGGCCGACGCCGGGCAGGGCTTCCAGCGCTTCGCGCGTGCGTGGCACTTCTCCACCGTGGTTTTCCAGCAATAACTTGCAGGTAGCGAGGATGTTTTTCGCCTTGGTGCGATAAAGCCCGATCGACCTGACGTAGCGTTCCAGCCCTTTTTGCCCCAGTTTTAGGATGGCTGCTGGCGTATTGGCACGTTGATAAAGCTGATCGGTGGCGAGATTGACGCTTTTGTCGGTGGCCTGCGCCGACAAAATAACCGCCACAAGCAGCTCAAAGGGGGTTTTAAAGTGCAATTCGCCGCGAGGTTCGGGATTTTCGGCGTGAAACCGCTCAAAAATAGTGCGGCGCTTGGCTGCGTTCATATGGCGTTCAAATTGTGGTTGGTGCGCGTGATTTATGTCACGAGAATGTTGCTTGCTAGGTTGGCGGCCATTATATAATCTTGTCGGATCAATCTGTTAGCCGGGAGTCGTTATGAATGTAGCGCGCCAATATCTGGCGGTGGCTGTAACCATGCTTTCTTTGCTGGCGGTTGGCGGCGTTGCGGCGGAGCCCGTGACGTTTGCCAAGGATGCGCCACTGCGGTCTGAACCGCGCTTCGATGCGGCGCCTGCGGCTCAAATAAAACAAGGAACCACCGGCGATGCCAGCGGCAAGCAAGGGCCGTGGCTCAATATCAAGACCCCGCAGGCGACAGGTTGGGCGTTGACCACGGATGTGAGTTTTGGCAGCGGCGGCGGGGCCGCGTCTGCTGGCGCGTCGCTGGGCGGCATTTTTGGTGGCGGCAAGCGGCAGCAAGTCAGCGGCACATCGACGCTGGGTGTCAGAGGTTTTGACAAGGAAACCATCGGCACTGCGTTGGGCGATGGCGGTGCGGTCAGTGCCGCGCAATTGGCATTGCTGGATGGCTATGCGGTCACTAAAGACGACAGTCAGTCGTTCGCCAGCGGCAAAGGCTTGTCGGCATCAACCGTAGCCTATTGATGGGGGCAAAAATGAAATCGGTGAAACTACTGCTGCTTGTGGTGGCGTGTGCGATAGGCGGTACGGCGCAGGCGCAGCGCAGCCTGGACCTTGGCAAGCTTTTCGATGCAGGCAAAAGTGTTGCTGCTGCGACCACGGGCATCAGCGAAAAAGAAGAGATTGAAATTGGCCGCGGACTCGCCGGTCGCATGCTCGGACAGGTTGCACTGGTGGATGACGCCAATGTGCAGGCTTACGTCAATCGCGTGGGGCGCTGGATTGCATCGCAGAGTGAGCGGCCCGATATCCCATGGCGGTTTGGCGTGGCCAATGCGCCGAACATCAATGCCATGGCGATGCCCGGCGGCACTATCCTGATTACGCGCGGGCTTTATGACATTCTGGATAACGAAGCACAGCTTGCGGGGGTGCTGGGTCACGAAATCGCGCACGTGGTAAAAAAGCATCATATCGGCGTGATGCAGAAGCAAAATCTGGTATCGGCTGGCGCGAGTCTGGTGGCGGCTCGTACTGGCACCAATCAACTGGGGCAGGTGGCGCTCAATTTTTTCAAGAATCTGTTCATCAGTGGATTAGACAAAGAATCCGAATACGAAGCCGATGCGGTGGGGGTGATTCTTGCTGCGCGTGCGGGGTATAACGCTTTCGGTTTGGCTGAGGTGTTGCACAAACTGAATTCGCGCGGCTCCAGTGATCCTTCTGTGGTGGATCTGTTTGGATCGCATCCTGGCCCCTCGGACCGGCTTACCAAGCTGGGTGATTTGCTGACGCCGCGTTTGCCTCAACTTCCGGCAGGCATTGAGCCGGAAATCACGCCCGTGGCGGAGGGTACTGCTGCACCGACGCGTGCGGCCAGCCCGGCAGCGGCGGGCGGCAGAGCGCTGACCAATGAGGGTGCGGCTGAATCTGCAACACCCGCGGGTGCTTCCACTGCCGCACCGGTGCAAAAGCCGACGGGAGGCATCAATCCAGGCAACTTACTCAAAGGCTTGTTTGGCCGGTGAGTAGAGCTTCAGGTTTAGCGGAATAGTTATTTAAGTATATGTTTTTGAATACTATTTATTGATTCTTTGCCGTGCGCGTTGGAGTGCCCGCTCGACTGCCGTGCGTTTGTTGTGTTCCGCAGTGCCAAACACTATTTCATTCGGACGCTGTTCGCATTGCGCGTGGTGCACTCCCAAACGCTCATCGCGCGCAAGATAACGTATGCGTGCCTGCGCCGCGCGCGACACACGAGATTCCCTATCATTTGGTCGCGCAACCGCAACCATCTCTATGCAATCCACCGGGCACGGCGGAATACATAACTCGCAGCCGGTACATTCATCCACGATCACCGTGTGCATGAGTTTCGCCGCACCTGCAATGGCGTCCACCGGGCAGGCCTGTATGCACAGCGTGCAACCGATGCACCACGCTTCATCGATCAGCGCGACCGCCGGTGCTTTTGTTTCGCCATAGTGTTGGTCGAGCGGAACGGGCGGGCGCCGCAAAAGACCAGCCAAGTCTGCGATGACCTCATTGCCGCCGGGTGGACAACGATTGATCTCTGCGGCGCCGTTGCTGATGGCTTCGGCGTACGGGCGGCAACCGTCGTAGCCGCACTGCCGGCACTGTGTTTGCGGCAACAGGGCATCGATGCGCTCGATCAACGCCGCAGCGGGCGCGGGTGTAGTCACGTCTATGCGGATTCGAGCGTTGTAAAC
>JBEBHE010000253.1:0-7019 GCA_040081205.1 Burkholderiales bacterium
ATGGTCAGCGCCGGAAGCTGCAACGCGGAAAGCTGCATCGCGCCATAAACAGCGAGCGCGGTGTGACCTGAAAAAAAGAAATCCGTGCCCACGCCATAAGTCACAAACAGCGACGGCACACCGGGGTCGCGCCAGATAATGCCCGGCGGCACCGGCAACGCCACCGATGCCTGACTCAATTGCCGCAACGCGAACAATCCGAACAGGCCCCAAAATGGCATGAACGACGGTCCCAGCACCGCGTAGAACAATACAAACAGCGTGACCGCATCCACGCAAAATGAACTGGCGATCAAAATCGCATCGGCGGGTTTCGGATGGCGGTTCAACCATGCATTGCATCGCGCCGTCATCACATGCAAATGGTCGTAAATCGCGCCTCCTTCGAGCTGCCGCGCACCGATCATTTTTTGTGTGAGAAACCATAAAAACAGGCTGCCGACGACCAGCAGTAAACGCACCGCGATGGTTTGAAAGTCGGGGATATTGAACACGTCGCAGCTTGGCGAATCAGGTCACATCCGCCGCATCGCGCGCCGGCCTGGACCGATCCAGTTCGATGCGCTGCGCTGGAATACCCGCCCAGGTCTCGCCTGCGGGAATTTTTGTATTCGGCAACACAAACGAACTCGCCAGTACCTTGGCCTTTTCGCCCACCTCGACGCCACCCATCACCACAGCGCGCAACCCTATCGTCGCGCCCTTGCAAATTTTCACCGGCGCAATCACCAGATAGCCGCCTTGCGCATAGTGCGCCAGCACGCTCGCGGAGCCGCCGATGGTGACGTTATCCTCCATTGTAATCAGCGATGGGTCGGCAATAGCCGTCGAATTGATCGCCACATTGCTGCCGATTTTCATACCCATCAACCGGTAATACAGCGTCGCAAACGCCGACGGCGTGACAAATTCCAAAAAAGAATAGCGCACCACCAGCGTCATCGTGCAATGCACATACCAGCGCATGGCCGACAGCGATACCGCCGAACCGCGATAAGGTTGCAACCGCCCGCCCAATATAAAATTGATCGCCGGCGCAATCAGCAACAGCGACAAGCCGTACGCAAAGTAACTCGTTGCCACAACCACCCCCTGCAACGGGTAGCGCAGCCAGGACGTCACCCCCGCGATGTGCAAAGCAAGCCACTGATAGACGAAAATGGCAACGCCAAGTGCGCAGCCCGCAGCGAGAATTGCCAGGGCCATGAATGGGAGCGGACCGATGATAATGAGTAGTCGTTGCATTGCGTAGCCGGCGTATTGGATACAGGATGTTACGGCGAAACCGCCTCATTGGGAATGCTCATGGAATCAATTGCCGCGCAGGGCATCGCATTGCCTGCCACAAAGAAAATGGGGGTCATCAGAGTCCTTTGAAATTGACGGGAGAGAAGGATTCGACGGATAGCTGACCTTCGGAGCAATATTGGATTGCAAGGCCGGTCTTCCATCCGCCTGGCGCTATCGAGCGAAGATCAGGCATGACGCGAAAGCATCACGCAGTCTTAGACACGTGGGCCAGACTGAATATTTACTGCAATAATAATGGGTTACTGAATCTACGTCCGAGAAGCGCGAGCAGGCGTTTGTAGGTGCCTTCTTCAATCGATACGCTTATATGGAACAAGCCTAGAACGGCAATCCGATCAGTGCCTTGAATACCCGTTTGTCGACCGGGTCAGTCCATCCATGCCCGACGCCGATGTGTATGTCGAAATGATACTTAGTCTTGAAATCCATTACGAGATAAGTCGTCTGTCCGGATTGCGATCCAAACGTCGGGCTGCTCAACTTGCCGAGAGATGAATAATGTTCCACGCCAATGGCAAAATCTTCTCCGAACGAACGCAAGACCTGGCCGAATACCTCGAATTCAATATGCTTGCCGTCGGGATTATCGCTGAGCGCTCGAGTGAGGATAGGGTTGACAGAAAATCTCCAATCGCCCCGGCGCGTGCCCAGAATGCCGCGAATTTCCGCGTTATAGCGTGATTCGCTAATACGCTTGTGATAAGCGGATATTTCGTAATTCACACCATAGAATGTCGTGCTGTCGGGACGTTGTTCGTTGACATTCAGATAGTGCACACGCAATTTCGCGCCGTCGAGCGTGGTTGAGTTCGTGCTGCGATCATACGATAACGGAAAATGCAAACCAAGGTTCCACTTGTCCGACAACCCCCATACGATTTCAGGCATGAAGCGGAACACATGATGCGGCGCTTGCTCGCCGGGGAAGTCCGGTGTTTTACGTGCTCGCGACGCATAGTTCAAATGCAGTTCGTATCCCACCCCGCCTTTTTTTTCGAACTCGTCGGTAAACACCACGATTTCGTCGGGTGCAGCGTTAACCGCTGTCGCACACAAACCTACGCTAACTGCCATGGCCAAGGTCAAAGCGCGCATCATCGAGAATGATCCTGCGAAATCTTTCTCATTGTCGATTGGATTACTTCGTGAATTACTCAATTCCTAGTATTTCACCTTAATCTTGTCCATGTCTTCCTTGGTAATGGCCGGCACTTTGCCGCGCGCTTCCCAGCGGTTGTACTTCCACGCATCCACGCCGATCCATTCCTTAAACAGATTGAGATTCTTCAGGCGCTCTTCCTCTGTTTCGCCAAGATATCGATACATGTTGCCCGGTTTGCCGCCATCCACGGTTTTCCCATCATCGAGCCTGCGCATAAGCGCGCCGGTATCGGGCCAGCCGATAAAAAATATCAAATCGGCATACGTGTCCATTCGCGGCCCTTGGCGCTTGGACTCGAATTTTTTCTTGTTTTCCTCGAAATCACCGAAGTAGGGTGCATCCGCGCCATGACAATCCGCACATTGTTTTGCCCACATCGGCCGGATGTCTTTTCGGTACGTTACATCAGCTGCGATAACCCCGCTTGAAACGACAAACAAGACGCAACTCGCTATCAAATTTCGTAACATGACGCTTCTCCTTGGTTTATTGTTAACTGGCAAATCCGCTACTTTCCAGATTAGTCGGCGACGCCGTTACTTGCCGCCGGGCGTTGACACACTGCCTTTAGCCGCAGCACCAGGGTTATACATATAAAGAACTGCACTACGAATTTCTGTGTCAGTCAGATCAGCTCTGTCGCCGCGCGGCGGCATACCGCCATGTCCCCGGATCGCGCTGCGCACTGCGTGCTCCACACCCTGCTTGAGTCGGGGCACCCACGCGGCGCGGTCACCAATGCGCGGCGCGCCGTGCAGTCCGTCCTGGTGGCATTTGTAGCACTGCGCTTGCACCACCTGCTGACCCGTTAGCGTGCCCGACACATCCTTCGCGCCCCAAGGTTCGATCCTTGCCGCAGCTTTCGGGTTATACATGTAGAGAATGGCATTGCGAATTTCGCCATCCGTGAGATCAGCCTTGTCGCCGCGCGGCGGCATGCCACCGTGCCCCGATATAGCCGAACGCACCGTCTGATCCAACCCGCGTTTTAATCGTGGAATCCACGCCTCGCGGTCGCCGATGCGCGGTGCGCCGCCAACCCCAGTCTGGTGACACTTGTTACACTGCGCCTGTGCCACCTGCTGGCCGGTGCGCAAAGCGGCTATTTCTTTCGCGCTCGCCGGTTCCGTCCATACCCCGCCCGACTGGTTGACCATGTAAGTGATGGCACGGCCAATGTCCAGATCGGTAAGCTTCTGACTACCACCATGCGCGGGCATTTTGCGCACGCCCGACACCGCATTCTGTGTAAGCCCCCCCAGCCCCTGTTCAGCACGAGTTAACCAGGCCTGCTGATCGCCGATTTTGGGAGCACCTTGTTCGCCGGATACGTGGCACTTAGCGCAGACGGCATCAACGACATCTTTGCCGCTGCGCTCGCCAGTCTGTGCGGCTGCGTCTGGCGCTAACACGATCGATACTAATGCGATCACCACTGCACTTGTAGCTATCCGCAAAAGGTGCGGGCTTGCTCTTTTATTGCGTTTCATGGACTGCTCCAAGTTGTTGCTGCTGCCAACGGTGGAAATTTTATGTTCCGTGACATGCGGCGACGGCGGTTTACAGGTAGCGCGCCCAATGCGTGTTGTTAGTTCCTGCCAATCTTCAAATCCTGCGGCCCCGGCCCGTCGGGTTCCTTGTGCGCGATGCCGAAGTGGCAATCGATGCAGGTCTTGCCGTCTTTCTGTGCCTTGGCGTGGCGCGCTTTCGCGCGCTCGGATTGCAAGGCGACGCTCATCGATTCCGCTTTATGGCAGTTGCGACATTCGAGCGAATCAGTCTCTTTCATACGCGTCCACACGCGCTTCGCCATGTCGTAGCGGTGCGCCTCGAACTTTTCCTTGGTATCAATCACGCCGCTTACAAAGTGTCCCCATAACTCGAACGTCGCTTCAATTTTGCGCTTTAACATGGGGCCGGGCTCACGCGGCACATGACAATCGGCGCACACGGCGCGCACCCCGGAGCGATTGGTGTCGTGAATGGTACCTTTGAACTCGGCATACACGTTGTCGCGCATTTCGTGACAGCCGACGCAGAATTTTTCGGTGTTGGTCCACGCCAGCCCGGTCGCACCCACCATCAACATCAAGCCGGAGAACGTCAGCACGATCAAGCTTATGCCCAGCCCAAGCCATATGCGCGAACAAGACTCGCATTGCAGCGTGAGCAGGTGCCAGATTTTCTTGATCACGATGATTTCCTGATGATCCTCTGGCGCTTAGCGCGAGAGGATCCACTTGACGACGTTTCTGACTTCAGCGTCGTTCTTAGTCTTGAGGGAATCGTGCTCTTCGTCCTTGCCGTCCACCTTGACCTTGGGATTGGTGGTCAGGTGCTTGACCAGCACTGCTTCGGCATCGGCCTTGCCTTTGTATTTCGCCGCAACCGATTTGTAGGAAGGCCCATCCCGCTTCTGCGCGACCGAGTGGCAGGTCAGACAGCCGCTTTTCTTTGCCAACGCTTCGGCAGTAGCGGTATCGAAGTCCGCGCCTATCAGCGCGCCGCCCGATCCCGCGAGGAGCGCCCCAACCAACCATGTGCTTTTGACGCTCACGATTCTTCTCCTTGTTCTTTGCGTTTTTAATCAAGCGTCACTACTACACTGCCAATGTACCCCGCTGATGCTGACTGCAAAATAGCGCACTCGTGCCAGTTAAGGTTTGACATAGATCAATAATCCAAGGCGCCGGCGTCGAATTGATTTGCAGGGTAAAACTCAACTTCAAACAGGCTTAACTTTGCGAGGAGGCTTCGGGGTCTATTCCATTCGCCAATTGCTTACGCACAGCGTCTCGGCGTTCATGGGCTGCCGCCAGAGAAATGTCATGAAACACGCCTAGGAAAATCAATTTTCGTTTGCCGCCAAAGCGATACGCGAAACGCCACCAGCTGCCACCGGATGGGCTGATTTCCACTGCCCGCGTGCCTTGTCCCGTTTGGCGCGCACCGATGCCAAGGTGACTTCAGGGTACATACCTAACGCCAAGCGTTTTTCCTTGCCGGCGAATCGATACTTCATACGCCAACATTTCGCGCCGGACTTGTGACCTCAAAATAAAGACCTTCTCATCGCTGTAACGTTGATACGCGCGATTTTGCGGGCACTTTGCAGACGATAAGCAGAATCGATCCATGACATTGAACTGCTACCTTTGGCGGAATTCTACGATGCCCCCAAACTCCCAAAATCGTTAATGGACGTTACAAAACAAAAAACCCGTTACCTAACAATAGGAACGGGCTTTATTGGATATTACTGGACTTCTTTGAATCAGTTTCTGGCGGAGAGGGAGGGATTCGAACCCTCGATAAGCCTTTTGAGCCTATACTCCCTTAGCAGGGGAGCGCCTTCGACCACTCGGCCACCTCTCCGGGTTTTTTCTTTGCGTTACCGCTGGATTGTCACATTCTACTATCTTGGCGAGATGTGGTCGAAGGCGCTTTGGCTGCGCCAGCGCCGGATTAAACGACAGCTTTCACCGCGACCACTCTCCTTCCGTTGCCAGATGCGATGATACCGCAACGGCGACTGTATGGGCTAACTCGCCTGATCCAGATTAAACGCCTTATGCAACACTCGCACCGCCAGCTCGGTGTATTTCTCGTCGATCACAACGGAAATTTTGATCTCCGAGGTGGAAATCATCTCAATATTGATGCCTTCTTCGGCTAATGTGCGGAACGCGGTGCTGGCGATCCCTGCGTGCGAACGCATGCCCACGCCAACCACCGAAACTTTGGCGATTTTGTCGCCACTGACGATACCCCGCGCTTGCACATGTTTGACCACCGATTCGAGCGTTTTCAGCGTTTTCTGGTAATCGCTGCGGTGCACTGTGAATGAGAAATCCGTGAGTCCGTCGTGACCTACATTTTGCACAATCATATCGACATCGACGTTAGCGTCGCCGATCGGGCCGAGTATTTGGTATGCAATGCCGGGCCTGTCCGGCACGCCCAATATCGTGATCTTGGCTTCATCGCGATTAAACGCGATGCCTGAAATAATCGCTTGTTCCATTTTCTCGTCTTCCTCAAACGTAATCAGCGTGCCTTCGCCTTCGTCCTCAAAACTCGATAGCACGCGTAATCGCACTTTGTATTTTCCTGCAAATTCCACCGAGCGAATTTGCAGCACTTTGGAGCCGAGGCTCGCCAGCTCAAGCATTTCCTCGAAAGTGACCGTCTTCAACCGCCGCGCGTCCGGCACGATGCGTGGATCAGCGGTGTACACGCCATCCACATCGGTGTAAATCTGGCATTCATCGGCCTTCAACGCCGCCGCCAGCGCAACGCCCGTGGTATCAGAACCACCACGGCCCAGTGTCGTAATATTGCCCTGCTCGTCAACGCCCTGAAAACCGGCGACTACCACCACGTAGCCATCGTTCAAATCGGCACGCATGCGCGCTTCATCTATTTTCAGAATGCGCGCCTTGGTATGCGCGCTATCGGTGATGATTTTGACTTGCGCGCCGGTGTAGCTGCGCGCTTTCAGCCCCGCCGCTTTCAGCGCCATTGCCAACAGGCCGATGGTGACCTG
>JBEBHE010000254.1:0-6999 GCA_040081205.1 Burkholderiales bacterium
TTTCAGCGCCGCAAGCAGTTCGGCCCTGGGAATTTCAAGCGCCGCCAGCGTCTTCGCACCAGTCATCCCAAGACGATCAAATCGCTGCGTGTATTCGATCACGGCAGCATCACCACGCGCTTTGACGTCCGCGAGGATCTCCGCCACTGTCGCATCAATTTGCGGATCCTGCGCCGACTCGAACGCCAACAACGCGGAAAGCCGCGCGTCGAAATCCGCATCACGTGAAGAAAACCGCCGCATGATCGTTGCGGGTTACGCTAGGTTTGCGCCACGGCTTTGGCGAACGCATCCAGAATGGGCTGCATCACCTTGCGCTTGAGCTTGAGCGCTACCGGGTTCACGATCAGCCGCGAACTGACTTGTGCAACCTCTTCCACCGCCACCAGATTGTTCGCTTTCAGCGTGCCACCCGTGCTCACCAGATCGACAATCGCATCGGCCAGCCCCACCAGCGGCGCGAGTTCCATCGAACCGTAGAGCTTGATCAGATCCACATGCACGCCCTTCGCCGCAAAATGCTCGCGCGCCGTTTGCACGTATTTGGTAGCCACCTTCAACCGCGCGCCCTGCTTCACCGCACCCGCGTAATCGAATCCGTGACGTACAGCCACCATCATGCGGCACCGCGCAATGCCCAGATCGAGCGGCTGGTACAAACCCTGTCCGCCCTGCTCATCCAGCACATCCTTGCCCGCGACACCCATGTCCGCACCGCCGTACTGCACATACGTCGGCACATCGGACGCGCGCACAATAATCAGCCGCACATCACGCTTGTTGGTAACGAAAATCAGCTTGCGTGATTTATCCGGATCTTCCGACGTGTGGATACCCGCCGCGTTGAGCAGCGGCAGCGTTTCATCAAAAATGCGGCCCTTGGAAAGCGCAATGGTAATCACGTGGACACCTGGATATGTCGAGCGGAAAGCTTCGCACAAACAAGATTTTACCGTACACGGAGCCCGAGCCACAGCGTAACGAGAAGAGACAAACCGTAGGGCGTAAACATGCATGGCACATAGCGCTGCGGGTGCTGCGGCACATTCACTTGGGCGCTATGTGCACGCAGTCGTCGTGTTCCGCGACCCCAAGCTCGCGCCCGATCAGCAAATTGACGTCGCCCGCCGTTTCGGCAAGCTCGAAATCCACCTGTCCAAAGAAGTGCGTCTGCCCGGTGATGATGAAATCCTGATGGTCTCTAATTTGCTCGATGGCAACAGCAAGGCAATCGCCGCGCAGGAAGCGCAGGCATGGGGCGCGCACGTGGTGCAGGAGCACGCGCCGACCGAGGAACAATTGCGCAGCGTGCCGGATGCAAGGGATTATTCATCAACGAAGCGCGCACCTCCAGCATCGCAGGACTACACCCGTCAGAGGCGGACAAACTGCGTGCCCAGCATAGAGCCACGTTCGATTACGATCTGCCGTTGCGGCGGCTGAGGCATCACACAACCGTGCGTGGGACCTCAGCGAAAAGCGGAAAATATCCCGCGCTTCACGAAGACGTCACCGTGCGCGCCCCGCGCGGTTGTTTGCCGTTGCGCTACTTGACCGGAGCCGGCGTGGGCGCGCTATCGGCTTTATCACCGCCCTTCTTGCCGCCTTTTTTACCGCTTTTCTTGCCTTCGCCTTTTTTGCCGTCGCCCTTTTTGCTTTTAGCTTTACCCTTGGCTTTTTTGGATTTTTCACCTTTCGCGCCGTCAGCCTTGGGCGTATCGCCTTTCGTGGTAGCCGCCGCCGGCGTGCCCGGCGCTACGGGTGCGGATTTGGCAGCATCGCTCTTGCCCGGCGCGGCTGCCGGTGCTGCGGGTTGTGCAGGCGCTATCGGTTGTGATTGCGCGGCAGCGGTAAAAGTCGTCGCGGCAAAAATCGTGGTGATCAGGGTGTACAGCAATTTGCTCATCGTGATGCTCCTGTGAAAAATAGAAAGCGGAAACGCGCGGGGCGATGGACCCGGTTCGCCGGGCCGTGAGCCAAAAACGCGCCACCGTTTGAGATGGTTGACTCCGCCGACGACCGCAAGGCTAAAATGGTAGCATTCCCCGCTGCGCTTTCCCGCGCTTTCTCCAATAATTTCCCCCAGCAACTTTTCCTCAACATCGACAGGAATCATCATGGAACTGAATCTCAAAGGCAAAACCGCTCTTATCACCGGCGGTTCGCGCGGCATCGGCTTTGGTGCTGCGCGCGTGCTCGCATCCGAAGGCGTCAATGTCCATATCACTTCACGCACCGCCGCCGATCTCGATGCCGCTAAAAAGAAAATCACCGATGCCTACAAAGTGAATGTGACTTGCCACCCGTGCGATCTCGGTGCGGAAGGCGCCGCTGAAAAACTCGCGCGCGAGGTCGGCGACATTGATTTTCTGGTCAACAATGCCGGCGCGATTCCGCAGGGCACGGTTACCGGTCTCGACGAAAAAACCTGGCGTAAATCGTGGGACTTGAAAGTGTGGGGCTTCATCAACCTCACGCGCGAGTATTACGGCCGTATGGCGAAAAAGAAAAGCGGCGTCATCGTCAACGTCATCGGCGCGGCGGGTGAGCGTCACTCATCGGGCTACATCGCGGGCAGCATGGGCAATGCAAGCCTGATGGCGCTATCGCGCGCGCTGGGCGCGGACAGTCACAAGGACGGCATACGCGTGATCGGCATCAATCCCGGCGGCACCGAAACCGATCGTCAAGTCGTGCGTTGGCGCGCGCGCGCGGAAAAAGAACTGGGCAGCGCCGAGCGTTGGCGCGAGCTGGTGACGGACTTTCCGTTTGGCCGGCTCGGCACCGTGGATGAGATCGCCAACATGGTGGCGTTTCTGTGTTCGGATTGTTCAGGCTATACCACGGGCTGCGTAATCACCATTGACGGCGGTGCATCGCATCAAAAATAATTTTTAAAAACAAATACGTAGGTCGGGACGCATAGCGGTTCCGACCTACACCCTACGCCGCGCGCTGATAGCGCTTTAGCACCACGCGGAATTGGTCGGTCAGATGCGGACGCACCCGCAACGTCCACTTTGTTACCGCCGCTTCTTTCCATGCGTCTGACGAGCAGATTTCGGCGCGCTCAAGTTCATAAACGCCGATGCTGTTGTGCGTGCCCGCATGCGAGAAAAAATGCCGCGCCGATACACAGCCCGGCACCGCGCCCAGACGCGGAATATGTTCTTCGCGATACCAGCGCTGAACTTCCTCAATTGCATCCGGTTTCAGATTGCAGGCGTTTATCATCAGGTAGTTCGTGGTACCACGCATGACCTGATCGCCGGGAACCAACTGATCCGCCTCGATGCGCAACAGGCGTTGTGCCTTGCCTACCATGCGTTTGCTCCACGGCGATAGATTCTCGCGCGCAATCGCCAGATACGGCGCGCTATGCAGCACCGCGCGCGATTCCAGATCGTAGGTGGCAATCGCCACTTTGGGATCATCCACGCCCTGCCAGCGCACGGCGTTGATGAAGCCCTTGCAGCGCTGCCGCTCTGGCAGATGTTCGGTGTCATACCAATCGTTGAATTCACCTGCATCGAGCTTGCTGTAGTTGAATCCCGCTACCAGTAGTCCCTTGACCATTTTGTTCTCCTTTTTTAACTGCGTGAAGCGTGAGGGGTGAGGCATAACCCCGCTGCTCCACGGGGGGGGGGGGTTACGCCTCACCCCTCACGCCTAACGCCTAACGCCTAACGTAATCAGTCCACCCGAATATTCGCCGCCTTCACCACCGGCGCCCATTTGGCGATCTCGCTGCGTATAAATTCGCCGAACTTCTCCGGCGTGCCGCCCACTGGCTCGTAGCCGTTTTCGATCATGCGCTTGCGCATTTCCGGCGTGCTGATGATGCGATTGAACTCGCTGTTCAAGCGCCGGATGATGTCGGGGGGCGTTGCCGCCGGCGCCAGCATGCCGTTCCACGAGGTTACGTCGAAGCCTTTGATGCCGGTTTCCTGCAGCGTGGGCAGATCGGGCAACGCCAGCGCGCGTTTGCCGCTGGTCACTGCGATAGCTTTCATTTTGCCTGACCGGATGTGCTGCACAATGGTGGCTGGCTCGCCAAAAATCATCGCGATCTCGCCGCCCATCAGCGCAATCGCCGCCGGCCCGCCGCCTTTGTACGGCACATGCGTCAGCGGCGCGCCCGTCATCGACGCGAACAACGCGCCTGCCAGATGGTTGATCGCGCCATTACCGCTGGAACCGTAGGTAAATGCACCGGGATTCGATTTGGCCAGCGCCACAATATCCTTCGGCGCCTTGATCGGCAGCGACGGATGCACTACCACCACCTGCGGCACCGACGCGTTCCAGATGATCGGCGCGAAGTCGCTCTCCCGGAACGGCATCTTGCGATAGATATGCGGATTGATCGAGTGCGTGCCGGAATACGCGAACACGATGGTATAGCCGTCAGGTGGTGATTTCGCAGCGATCTCTGCTCCGATGTTGCCGGCCGCGCCGCCGCGATTGTCGATGACGACTTGCTGGCCCAGCGCCTCTGACACTGACGGCTGCAAAATTCGCGACAGCACATCCGCGCCGCCGCCCGGTGGCCATGGCACGATCCAGCGAATGGTTTTGGCAGGCCATGCCTGCGCATGGGCGTTCACGGCATATAAAGTGAAAGTAAACGCGGCAATCACTCGCCAGAAAAATCGTATTTTCATTTTTTATTGTCTTCCTTCATATTGATATAGCGCTGCGACGCTGGCGCGTAGATAGCAACGGTTTCTGGTAGCGCCTGTGCCGCACTCTTGTTCAACACAGCGATGCCGCGATACGGCGTTGAACGGTCGATACCCACAACCTTGAGCCACACGAATGGCAACGCCGCCAGCGCGACATCCGGCGCGTCACGATCCGCCACCAACAATATTTGTTCGTCCGTCACGTCCGGAGCGACGTTCAACCCGTCAAACAGGTTGCGCCGATACCACTGCTTGTCGATCAACGGCAGCCATTCACCCATGCCACGCACGCTCTGGTAATACTCGCCCTTGAACACATCCGCCGAGGCTACGCCATACATCGCCAGCGATGGCGGGTGTCCGGGGTGTGTCGTGGTGAAGCGCTGCGCCGAAAATACGCCGGGCACGGTGGCCATGATGCGCAAATGCTCGAAGTACCACTGCGCCCAGTCGCCTTCGCGCGAACGGCCGGCGCTCTTTTGTATCAGGCCGCTTTGACTGTTGAAGATCATGCAATAAACCGCCGGTGCGCGGCGAGCCTCGGGTTATGCCGAACGCAATTTCCTGGCCGGCTTTTTCTGCGACCCGGGATCGGACAACTTCCGCAGCAGACTGCCGCAATCCATGATTTTCGGATCGACGCCCATGACGTCATACGCCTGCCACGCCGAGGCCTGCACTGCCGAATATACCGGCTTGCCCAGATCGCGCTCGAGCTGATCCAGCACTTCCAGCGCGCGCAACTGCGTGCAGGCAACAAACACCGCCTCGGACTTGGGCGTAGTGATTTCTTTTACCTTGCGGTAAATTTCTTCCGGTTGAATCTTGGCGTGGTCGAACATGTCGAGCATGTCAAAGGTGCCGAGCTTCACCACGTCGATGCCATGCGCTTTCAGGAAATGCTTGAGCCGCTCGTTGGTGACTTCGACGTACGGCGTCACGATATCGACCTTCTTGAATCCACCCGCCTGCAGACACGCCGCCATACCACCCGCGGTAGTCACCGTCGGCGCCTTGGTAATCGCTGTCAGTTGCTCGCTGATTTTTTTATTCCAGGTCGGTCCTTCGAAAAAACTGCCGCTGGTACAGCCATAGACCACCACATCAGGCTCAACCATGCCCACATCGCGTGCCGCTGCTTTGCTGGCATCTTCCATGCCGCGCAAGGTCTCCGGCGTGCCATGGCGTCCGCCAGCGATGCGCGCCGTATGCACCGACACGCCGGGCGGCGCGATTTTCCAGAACTCGGTTTCCATGGTGGTGTTGATCGAGGGAACCAGCAAGCCTATGCGTCCACGCCATCCGTACATGTCAGTCTCCGCTTGTGCGAGTTAAGTTAGTTGGATATCAATACGTTTTATAAGCCGCGCCCGGTATCGTGTCAAACGCGCATGGTGATTACGACTTTGCCCAGCACTTTGCGGTCCTTCACCGTGTTGAGTGCCGCCAGATAATCCTTCATCGGGTAAGCGGCCATCACGTGCGGCTTGATCTTGCCTTCGTTATAAAGCGCAAACAATCGTTCGTGCGCCTTGCGCACTATTTCGGGCGCGCGATCACGATAGTCGCTGCTCTGCAATCCGATCAGCGAAATATTTTTCACCAGCAAGTAGCCCGCCTTCACTTCGGGAACGCGCCCGGAGGCAAAGCCGATAATCACCAGCCGTCCGCACCACGCCATCACGCGCAGACAGGCGTCGAACACATCACCACCGACGTTTTCGAGCACCAGATCGACGCCGCGCTTGCTTTCTGTTTTACCAATGGCATCAAACACCTGCTTGCGGAAGCTCTCGCGTAAATCCGCCACGTCGGTGCGAACGATGTGATCCGCGCCGCTTTCGCGTGCGACTTTGGCTTTTTCTTCGGAGCTGACGGCCGCAATCACCGTGGCGCCCAGCGCCTTGGCAAGTTGCACGCAGGCGAGCCCCACGCCACCCGCCGCACCCGTGACCAGCACGGTTTCGCCGGGCCTCATCTGCGCGCGCTCGACCATCGCGTTGTGCGCGGTGAGATACACCAACCCCATCGCCGCGCCATCGGCAAACGGCATGGCCGCGGGCATCTCGAAGCACAGCACCTCGCGCACTACCGCGCGCTCGGCAAACGCGCCATGCTCGATTTGCGCCAGCACGCGATCACCCGGCTTCACGCGCGTAACGCCTTCACCCACAGCCGCCACCACACCAGCCAAATCCTTGCCCGGCACAAACGGACGCGGCGGCAGATGTTGATAGGTGCCGCCGATCACCAGCAGGTCGGGAAAATTCACACTCGCTGCATGCACATCGACGAGCACTTCGCCCTTGCCGGG
>JBEBHE010000255.1:0-6996 GCA_040081205.1 Burkholderiales bacterium
ACTCGCCAAGAGCTTTGAGCCGGCGGCTATCGAAGCACGCTGGTATCCCGAATGGGAAAAGAACGGTTACTTCAAAGCCGGCAACGATAGCGCCAAAACAGAAAATTACTGCATCATGCTGCCGCCGCCGAACGTCACCGGCACGCTGCACATGGGCCACGCCTTCCAGCACACACTGATGGATGCGCTGACGCGTTACCACCGCATGCGCGGCAACAACACTCTGTGGCAGCCCGGCACCGATCACGCCGGTATCGCCACGCAGATCGTGGTGGAACGCCAGCTTGATGCACAGAAAATTTCACGCCACGATCTGGGCCGCGACAAATTCATTGAGCGCGTTTGGCAGTGGAAAGAAGAATCCGGCTCCACCATCACGCGCCAGATGCGACGGCTCGGCAGTTCGTGCGACTGGGAGCGCGAACGCTTCACCATGGACGAAGGCCTGTCGCGCACCGTCACCGAAACTTTTGTGCGTATGCACCAACAGGGGCTGATCTATCGCGGCAAACGGCTGGTGAACTGGGATCCAGTGCTGCAAACGGCAGTATCTGATCTCGAAGTCGAGTCGGTTGAAGAAGACGGCAAGCTGTGGCACATACGCTACCCGCTTGCCACGGGCACTGGCTTTCTGGAAGTCGCCACCACACGCCCTGAAACCATGCTCGGCGACGTTGCTGTTGCGGTGAATCCTGAAGATCCGCGTTACACCGCGCTCATCGGCACACAAGTCGTGTTGCCGTTAACCGGCCGCAAGATTCCAGTGATCGCGGATGATTACGTGGATGCCGCCTTCGGCACCGGCTGCGTCAAAATTACCCCGGCGCACGATTTCAACGACTATCAAGTTGGTGTGCGTCACAAGCTGGAGCCGATTTCCGTGCTCACGCTGGATGCAAAAATCAACGACAACGCCCCCGTGGCTTATCGTGGCCTCGACCGCTTTGACGCGCGCAAGCGCGTGCTGGCTGATCTGGAAGCGCAGGGCTTGCTCGGAGAAACCAAGCCGCACAAACTGATGGTGCCGCGCTGCGGCCGCACCGATGCCATCGTCGAACCCATGCTTACCGACCAGTGGTTCATGAAAATGGAATCGCTGGCGCAACGCGGGCTGGATGCCGTGGCGCTTGGCCAACTCAAGTTCGTGCCGGAAAACTGGACCACCACGTACAACCAGTGGCTCACCAACATTCAGGATTGGTGCATCTCGCGCCAACTGTGGTGGGGCCACCGCATCCCTGCGTGGTATGACGCCGAAGGCAATGTGTATGTGGCACGCAGCCACGACGAAGCCCTCGCGCTGTACGACGATCGTTTACCTGAACGCTTGGAAGCCGGTGAAAAAGTAGCGCCGGTGTCGCTGCGCCAGGACGAAGACGTGCTCGACACCTGGTACTCCTCAGCGCTGTGGCCTTTCTCCACGCTCGACTGGACAACGGAATATCCGGCGAAATCCAATCCCGCGCTGGATCGTTACTTGCCGTCCTCGGTCTTGGTCACCGGCTTCGACATCATCTTTTTCTGGGTCGCGCGCATGGTGATGATGACTTTGCACTTCACCGACAAAGTGCCGTTCCATGAAGTGTATGTGCATGGCCTGATCCGCGACGCCGAAGGCCAGAAGATGTCGAAGTCGAAAGGTAATGTGCTCGACCCGCTCGATATCGTGGATGGCATCACGCTCGACGCGCTGGTGGCAAAACGCACGGCGAACCTGATGGATCCGCGTCAGGCAGAAAAAATCGAAACCATTACCCACAAACATTTTCCCGACGGTATCGCCGCCTATGGCACTGACGCGCTGCGCTTTACGTTCGCCAGCCTCGCCTCGCCCGGTCGCGACATCAAATTTGATCTCCAACGCTGCGACGGGTACCGCAATTTCTGCAATAAGTTGTGGAACGCCACACGCTTTGTGCTGATGAATTGCGACGGCAAAGATGTAGGCCTCGACGATAAAGCGCCGCTGGAATTTTCCGCCGCCGACAAATGGATCATCAGCCGCTTGCAACGCGCGGAAGCGGCAGTCGGAAAAGCGTTCAGCGAATACCGTTTCGACAATCTCGCGCGCGCGCTCTACGAGCTGGTGTGGGATGAGTATTGCGACTGGTATGTCGAGTTAGCCAAAGTGCAAATGCAGAGTGGCAACGAAAGCCAGCAACGCGCCACACGCCGCACGCTGGTGCGCGTGCTGGAATCGATGTTGCGGCTCGCGCACCCGGTAATTCCGTTTATCACCGAGGAACTGTGGCAGATTGTGGCGCCGCTCGCCGGGAAGTCCGGCGCATCGATCATGGTGCAACGCTATCCGCAAAGCGAAGCCGCGCGCATCGACGAAGCCGCCGAGCACGATATCGATACGCTCAAGCAACTCATCAACGCCTGCCGCACGCTGCGCAGCGAAATGAATTTGGCACCTGGACAGAAAGTGCCGTTGATCGCACAAGGCGATGCCGCGCAACTGGCGGCTTACGCACCGTACATGGCCGCGCTGGCGCGATTGACCGATGTACAGATTGTCGATGCATTGCCGCAAGCCGATGCGCCGGTATCCATCGTCGGTTCATTCAAACTGATGCTGAAAGTCGAAATCGACAAAGCCGCCGAAAAAGCACGGCTCGAAAAAGAACAGGCGCGCATTGCCGGCGAAATCACCAAAGCGCGCGCCAAACTTTCCAATGCAAGTTTCGTGGATCGCGCGCCGCCGGCCGTGGTCGCGCAGGAACGCGAGCGCCTTGCCAAATTTGAAGCGACGCTCGCGGAAATTGACGCACAACTGGCAAAGCTGCAGTGAGTTTTTGCAGTACAAAGCAGCTGCACGAAAAATACTAAGTATTTGTTTTTAAATAATTATTTAATAATGTTCTAACCTTAATAATCCTCGTGCATCACGCCCTGCGCGCTTTTCGCCACTCGAACTACCGGCTGTATTTCACCGGTCAATCGGTTTCGCTGATCGGCACCTGGGTACAGCAAATCGCCATCAGCTGGCTCGTTTATAGAATCAGCGGTTCGGCGCTGCTGTTGGGCGTCACTGGATTCGCGGGGCAAATCGCGATATTTTTTCTGGCGCCGTTCGGCGGCATTTGGGCAGATCGATTCGACCGCTGCAAAACGCTGATCGTCACGCAGATTTTGTCGATCAGTCTCACGCTGATCCTCGCGGGCGTGGTGTGGGCGGCACAAGATCAAGCCAATACCAGCGCCACCCACGTGATCGTCTGGCAAGTGGTCATTCTCGCCACACTGCTCGGCATCGTGCAGGCATTGGAGACGCCGGTGCGTTCGTCGTACACACCGGAGCTGGTGGCGGCAAAATCCGATTTACCCAGCGCCATCGCGTTCAGCGGCGGCATGCAAAATGCCGGACGCATGATCGGCCCCACCATCGCCGGCTTGCTGCTCGCGTATTTCAGCGAAGCGTTTTGTTTTGTGTTGAATGCCGTCACCAAATTCTGGCTGATCGGCAGCCTGTTGATGATCGGCGCAGCGCCGCTCGCAAAATCCATGCACACCAACAACGTGTGGGCGAGCATCGCCGACGGTGCGCGCTACACCTGGAGCCTGAAGCCGCTACGCTATTTGCTGCCGATGCTGGCGTTAATGAGCTTTTGCATCACGCCGTATCAGGCGCTGATGCCGATATTCGCCGCAGAAGTTTTCGCCGGTGGCGCAGCGATGCTGGGATTTCTGGTCGGAGCTGCCGGCTTCGGCGGCATCATCGGCATGGTGTATCTTGCCGCGCGCCCGCAGATACGCGGGCTCATGCGCTGGGCAGCGATCGGCCCCGGCATCGCCGGTATCGCGTTGACCCTGTTCACGTTTTCGCACCACCTCACGCTGTCGCTGGCGTGCATGGTGGTGGTGGGTTTCGGCGTGATTTCCACTGCGATGACCATCAACACGATTATCCAGACCGTATGCGACGCCGACATGCGCGGGCGCGTCACCAGCTATTACATCATTGCCTTCATGGGCGTGCATCCGCTCGGATGTCTTGCCGCCGGCGCGCTCGCCGAGCGCATCGGCGCACCGCATGCATTGGCGCTTTTCGGCGTGATCTGCGCCGTCGGCGCAGCATGGCTGCTGTACCGAATGCCGAGGTTGCGCGAGCACATCCGCCCGCTGTATGTGCGTGCGGGCGTGATCGATAAATAAGCGTACCATCCGCGGGCAATTGTTTACGCTGCGTAGTAACGCGCTTTCATACGCTGACAATATGTCTCCAGATTCGGCGGCGTTGCCGTGTGCGTGCGTTGATTTGCATCAAGCCGCGCGGACACGCATACGGCAGCCGCCATGCGCAGATAGGTTTCGACCTTCATGCAAAGCCGACTCGCGTTGGGCAAGCCGAAGTTCGGTGGGGGCCGATAAGGCCGCATTATAACTATTTGTTTTTATTGATAAATATACGAATTATCAACACCATACGAATCTACCACAGGCGGCATGATCACATAGCACACCGCCGTTTCACCACCTCATTGGTGCGTACGCGTACACCGCGCTAGACTGCGCACGTTACATCAGCAATTGATTTGAGGAAAACGCAATGGAAGCCATCGCCCCACTAGCAACCGCCGCCGGACTCGGATGGGCCAGCGGCATACGTCTTTATGCCGTGGTTTTTTTTCTGGGCTTGCTGCAATTTTTCGGCATCTACACATTGCCTGCCGATCTGCAAACGCTCGCCAACCCGTGGGTGATGGGCGCGTCGGGATTCATGTTTCTGGTGGAGTTTCTCGCCGATAAAATCCCCGGCTTTGATTCGGTATGGGATGCGGCGCATACCTTCATTCGTATTCCGGCCGGCGCGCTGCTGGCCGCAGCTGCGGTCGCGGGTGGCGATGCCAGCATGGGTATCGCCGCAGGCATACTCGGCGGCGCGGTTGCTGCCGGCAGTCATATCGCCAAGGCCAGTACCCGCGCGCTGATTAACACCTCGCCCGAACCGCTCAGTAACTGGACAGCTTCATTCAGCGAAGACGCCCTGTCCATCGGCGCAGTGTGGATGGCGCTGGTTTTTCCGCTGCTGATGCTGGTGTTTCTGGTTATTTTTTTCGCCCTGGCAATTTGGCTGCTGCCGAAAATATGGCGCGGTTTGAAACGCGTGCTTTCCTCGATTCGGCAGATGACCGGCAGTCCGGCGTGAATTGATCCACGTGGCCGCGGCCCCGGTTTATGAAAAAACCGTGCGCCATGAAATATCCAGCTTCGCTTTGTTCACGGCGTCGGCAAAATCCGCCAAGGTCATTAAACCCATGCACGGCATCGCGCCGCGCGCGGTGAGCGTACCGGCAGCCAGTTTGCGCGCGATCACAATCGCCGGCAGACAAGGAATCTCCGGGCCGTGACCGCACCGCGCCACCAGATGCCAATCGATTTGTGCGAGACGTCCTTCATGATCGGTGCCGCGCAAAACGATATGCATGCCGCCGGTATCACTGCCCATCCAATCGAAGCACCCGCCCCATCGCTGCATCAGGCGCGCGGTGCGGCTGGCGTTGCCGATCAGTCCTGCTCGCACCAGACAGGCGAGTAACCAGAACGCGCCTTGCGCGAACGCCAATTCAAGCCCGGCGTCAAAACGCACGCGCTGCACACCGGCGCTCGCATAGCGTTGCGGAAACAGTTGCAGGTCCGGCACGTCGCAACGCGACAGCCAGCGGGCGCCGAAGTCCGGATATCGAAAGCGATGCATATCCTGCCAGCCATACACCGTCTGCCAGCCGCCTTGCTCCCATGCGTCGAATGGTTTCCCGCAGTACGACAGCACTGCTTCCAGTGTGGCAACACCGCGCGGCGTTTTCTGGCCAGGTGCAATGCTGATATCCATGGTGTCGAGCCGGGAAAAATGGCCCAGGTGTTCATCGATTACCGACGACGACAGCGCGGGTAACGTGCTGGCGCCACTGGTCACCAGCACGCCTCGTGCACGCGCTGCGGCATCCAGTTCGGCAATGCCCGCGACAAACGCCCGGCCGTCTGCCAGATCGACATAATGCGCGCCCGCCTCCACGCAAGCGCGCGCAACGCGATAGCTCTGTGCTTGAAACGGCCCGCAGGTATGAATGACGGCATCCGTACGCAGCGCACTTATGCGTTCGGCCAGATCGCCTGCGGTGTAGTCAAGCGGCACGCTTTCGTGCGCCAAACCTAATGCACGTGCCGCAGATTCCGCTTTCGCGGCATCGCGCCCCGCCACGATGACTATCGCGTTCTGCGAAAGCGCCCTGCAAATGCGGCCGCCAAAATGCCCGTATCCACCGAGCACCAGAATACGGTATGCACGATCTGCGCCCGGCAACAGTGGTCAGCCTATTTTTTTTGCATGAAAAACGTGAATACTTTGTCGGCTTCGTCCGCCGACAGCAGCGCATTGCCTGTCTGCTTGGCAAACGCCTGAAAATCCTTGGTCGACCCCGGATCGGTCGCCATGATTTTGAGCACCTGTCCTGATGCCATGTCGCTCAGCGATTTTTTGGTACGTAATATCGGGAGCGGGCAGTTCAAGCCGCGCGCATCGAGTTCCTTGTCAAACGGTGTGGACATCATTCCCCTCGCTTATTTTTCTAGTCCAGCTTTCTTGCTTTTGCAATTTCCACTCGCGGTTTCTGCAAACCGGGCACCGCAAAAATTTCAACAAGCGCGGATTATAAGCGAGCGGATGCGTTGCTCCAGCGCTAGCGTGCGCCACACCCTGCCACCGCTGCCGATAAGCGCCATAACTATTTGTTTTATAAATAGTTTATGTAGGAATCTGCCGGTTCACACAGACGATGGTTGCAGCCGTTTTGAAACATGAATTACTATCTGCGTTGTTATATCGTCGGGTTCATGGCAGACGCCCGGCTCATCCAAGACATTTCGTCCAAGCGCTGCCCGCGTTCCGGAGTCCCGGAAATGGTTGTACGGGCGAAATGGTTCTGTGCTTTCCTCGCAAGTCGCGTTGCGCGCTCATTCGCCTTTCCTGAAGAAAGCGTTATGAGCATGGCA
>JBEBHE010000256.1:0-6996 GCA_040081205.1 Burkholderiales bacterium
CCCCACCGCGACGCGATCCGAACACAGTGAGCATTTGTAGGCCTTGTTATCGACCTTGGAAATGCGCGGCACGTTAAACGGACAACCGGTGACGCAGTAACCGCAGCCAATACAGTTTTCGGAGATGAAATCGACAATCCCGTTGGAGTATTTGACGATGGCGCCAGGCGACGGACAGGCCTGCAAACAACCCGGTTCCGCGCAGTGCATACAGCCGTCTTTGCGGATCAGCCACTCCAGTTTGTCTTTTTCGACCTCAACCTCGAAAAAGCGCATCAGCGTCCATGAACTCGGCGTGAGATCGGACGGATTGTCGTACACGCCGACGTTGGTGCCGACGTCATCGCGCAAATCGTTCCAGTTCATGCACGCGACCTGACACGCTTTGCAGCCGATACATTTTGATTCGTCGATCAGCTTGGCGACTTCCGTCGTGTGCCGCACGCTGGGTGACGGCGATGTGGTTCCCGACCGGGCCGAGATATCCAGTGATTGCATGGTGTTCTCTCCTTAGGCTTTTTCGATGTTGACGAGGAACGCTTTGTATTCCGGCGTCTGGGAATTTGCATCGCCGACATACGGCGTCAGCGAATTGGCCAGATAGCCGTTTTGCGTTACCCCCTTGAAACCCCAGTGAATCGGGATTCCCACCGTGTGAACCTTCTTGCCATTCACATCCAGTCCCTTGATGCGCTTGGTCACCACCACGGCAGCTTTGACTTCGCCGCGATTGGATTTCACCTTCACCATGTCACCGTTCTTGAAGCCTTTTTCCTTTGCCAGATCGTCGCCGATTTCAACAAACGGCGCAGGCTGCGTAATCGCGTTGGAACGCGAGTGCTTGGTCCAGTAATGCATGTGCTCGGTCAAGCGATAGGTCGTGGCCGCATACGGAAATTCTGCTGCCTTGCCGAACGCTTCCATATCGCCCTTGTAAACCCGCGCCGCTGGATTGCTGATGGCTTTGGGGTTGGTATTCATCGGGTTCATACCGAGCGGCGTTTCAAACGGCTCGTAATGCTCCGGGAACGGGCCTTCCGCCATGCCGATGGCGTGCAAGCGTGCCACGCCTTCCGGGTTCATGATGAACGGACCGACGTTTTCCTCGGGTGCCGCGTTGGGACGCATGTCCGGCACGTCCACGCCTGCCCACGCCTTGCCGTTCCACGACAGGTATTTGCGTGACGGATCCCAATGTTTGCCCGCCGGATCGGCCGACGCACGGTTGTACAGAATGCGCCGGTTGGCTGGCCACGAGTAACCCCAATTCTGGAACACGCCCAAGCCGCTGGGATCAGAGTTATCGCGCCGTGCGGAAAGATTGCCTGCCGGCGACCACGAACCGCAATACAGCCAGTTGCCGCAGGCCGTGCTGCCGTCGTCGCGCAACTGCGCAAAGCTCGCAAGCTGCCCCGCAGGCACCACCACTTTCTGCGGTTCCTTCGGGTTTTTCGGATCAATCGGCGACATCAGATCGACAATCGCGCGCCCCGAATACTCGCGCATGATTTCCGCCGGACTGGGTGCATCCGCGTTCTGATATGCCCAGGTCAAATTCAGTATCGGGTCGGCTGCCTTGCCGCCATCCTTGCGATACATCTCGCGTATCTTGACGAAAAGACGCGCCATGATTTCGGAATCCGGCTTGCCTTCGCCCGGCGCATCGGCTGCTTTTTCTTTCCATTGCAGCGTGCGGCTGGAGTTGGTAAACGAGCCGGTTTCCTCCGCGAACGTGGTGGTCGGCAAACGAAACACCGCCGTCTGAATGGTTTTCGGATCGACATCGTTCATCGGCCCGAAGTTTTTCCAGAACTCCGAAGTCTCGGTTTCCAGCGGATCGGCGACTACCAAAAACTTCAGCTTGGCCATCGCCGCCGAGACTTTTTTCTTGTTCGGCAGCGCCGCCAGCGGATTAAAGCCCTGGCACACGAAGCCATTCATCTTGCCCTGATGCATCAGCTCGAACATATGCAGCACGTCGTACGCCGCATCTTTCTTGGGCAGGTAATCGAACGCGAAATCGTTTTCTTTGGTCGCCGCATCGCCCCACCAGGCTTTTTGCTGACTGGTATGCCACTTGGGGAAGTTCTGCGTAAACGCCATCTGATTCGGACGCAGCGGTTTGCCGGTGAGCCGCTTCAGATATTCCTCGCGCGAAGTGTCGCGATCCAGCGGCGCGCCCAGATAACCCGGCAGCGTGTCCGAATACAAACACATGTCGGTGATACCCTGCACATTCGCATGGCCGCGCAGCGCATTCACGCCGCCGCCCGGACGTCCCATATTGCCTAACAGCAACTGAATCATCGCCATGGTGCGGATGTTCTGCGAGCCGACGGAGTGCTCTGTCCAGCCCAGCGCGTACAGAATCGTCATCACTTTGTTGGGCACGGCGGTCGCGCCCATCTGCTCGGCGATATTGAGGAATGCATCCTTCGGCGTGCCAGTGACTTTGCTCACCAGCTCCGGCGTGTAGCGCGAATAGTGCTTCTTCATCTGCTGGAACACGCAGCGCGGATCCTGCATGGTGTCATCGACCACGACAAAACCGTCTTTGCCGAGCTCGTAGCCCCACGTTGCCTTGTCGTACACGCGTTTTTCAGCGTTGTAGCCGCTGAACAAGCCGTTGTCGAAGTTGTAGCCTTCCTTGGTCATGAAGGTGGCGTCGGTGTACGCCTTGACGTACTCCATGTGTATCTTGTTATTCGACAACAGGTAGTTAATGACGCCGCCCAAGAAGGCGATATCGCTGCCCACCCGTATCGGCGCATAAGTATCCGCCACCGCTGCCGAGCGCGTAAAGCGCGGATCGACCACGATCAGCTTCGCTTTGCGCTGCTGCATCGCCTCGGTAACCCATTTAAATCCGCACGGATGCGCTTCTGCTGCGTTGCCACCCATAATCACAACCAGATCGGTATTCTTAATATCGACCCAGCTATTGGTCATTGCACCTCTACCGAACGTTGGCCCCAGACTGGTGACCGTCGGTGCGTGTCATATTCGTGCCTGCGTGTCGAGGGCGACGATGCCCATCCCGCGCATCGTTTTGACACTGATATAGCCTGATTCGTTGGAGGAGGCGCTGGACGCCAGAAAACCCGTGGAGACCCAGCGATTGACGGTGGTGCCCGCGGCGTTTTTCTCGATGAAATTCTTGTCGCGGTCGTCCTTCATGAGCTTGGCGATGCGTGTCAGCGCGTCATCCCATGAAATGCGCTTCCACTCGTTCGAGCCGGGCTCGCGCACCTGCGGATATTTCACGCGGTTGGGGCTGTGGATCATGTCGAGCACTCCGGCGCCCTTGGGGCACAGCGTGCCGCGATTCACCGGATGATCCGGGTCTCCTTCGACGTGCATGATCACGGGCTTGATGTTCTTCGATTTATCGCCGATGGTGTACATGATCATGCCGCAACTTACCGAGCAATACGGGCACGTGCTGCGATGCTCCGTGGTGCGCGAGAGTTTAAAGCTGCGTACATCGGCCACCGCACTGGGCGCGTAGCCCATCAGCGCAAGGCTTGACGTCGCCATGCCGCCTGCGGATATCCGGAAAAACTGCCGTCGCGAAACTTTCATGTCCATGAGCTGCCCCTCCAGGCGAAAATACCATGTGCTGCAATCACCACCAGGAGAGGAGCAACTGCTGGCCCCCCTCAAGGCCCGCGTGCTGCTGAAACTATGTGTCCGCGTTATTTTTCCGGTACGCTGGTCGTGCCATCCTTTTGCGCCAGCGGCCAGATATTGGACAAGCGTAAACTAACACATTCGTTAACCATTTCAACTGGATTTCGTTGTTGCGCTGCGTGAACCACCTGTTGCCGATTTTGATAGTGCAGTGCAAGTAGCGAACCCTGCTTCCATGAAGCACGACGATCACCACGACGACCGATCACAACACATCCAATCCCGCACGCAGACGATGCTATCCGATCATTTTAAATAATCGATTAAAAACAAATAGTTATAAAAAGGCTCATCGATTCATGTAAACCTGTCGAAACTGGCGGCAAGCTTGTCCGTCTGAAAAGCAAAGCGCTCGGCTAAACTTCCCGCTCACACTTATCCTGAAACTCTGAATAAATCCTTACAAACGCCATGAACAATCCCGCCCCCACCCTGCGCGACGCCAGTTGTGCCGACGATTACGATCCGAATTCCATGCCCGTGGATAAGGCACGCGCCCTCCTCGCGCGTTTCCTCACGCCTGTTACCGCCACCGAGCGCGTGCATGTGCGCGCCGCACTCGGACGTGTGCTTGCCGTGGACGTGATCTCGCCGATCGACGTGCCCGCCCACGACAACTCCGCGATGGACGGTTTTGCCGTGCGCTTTGCCGATTTGAAAGCCGACGGCGAAGCCACGTTAAAGGTGGTGGGTTCGTCCTTCGCCGGCAAGCCGTTCGTAGGCAAGCTGCAAGCCGGTGAAGCCGTGCGCATCATGACCGGCGCAGTCATGCCGCCGGAAGCAGACACCATCGTGATGCAGGAACACGCTAAAGCACAGGACGGCAAAGTCACGGTCGGTACCGGCCATCGCCTCCATCAAAACCTGCGCCGCGCAGGCGAAGACCTGGCCACCGGACAAGTCGCGTTAAAGCGCGGCGTGCCGCTGCGTCCCGCTGAAGTCGGCCTGGTGTCGTCACTCGGCATTGGCGAAGTCACCGTGTTTCGCAAACTGCGTGTCGCGTTCTTTTCCACCGGCGACGAGCTGGTTTCCATCGGCAATGTTCCGGGCCCAGGCCAGATTTTCGACAGCAATCGCTACACCATTCACGGAATGCTCACGCGCCTGAATTGCGAAGTGATCGACATGGGCGTGGTGCGCGACGACCCCGCGCTGATTGAAGCCGCTTTCGCCACCGCAGCAGCCAACGCCGACGTGGTCATCACCAGCGGCGGCGTGTCGGTCGGTGAAGCCGATTTCGTCAAAGACATGCTCAACAAACTCGGCGAAGTACTGTTCTGGAAAATCGCCATGAAGCCTGGCCGCCCGCTCGCCTACGGCAAAATCGGCGGCGCGCATTTCTTCGGCCTGCCCGGCAACCCGGTATCGGTGATGGTGACGTTCTATCAGTTCGTGCGCGACGCACTCTTGGTGCTCGCCGGACAAAACCCCGTGCCGCCGCTGCCCACTTTCAAAGTGCCCTGCACTTCAGCGCTCAAGAAAGCACCCGGCCGCACTGAGTTTCAGCGCGGCATTTTGTCGCAGGATGCGTCAGGTGCGTGGAGTGTGCGTGTGACCGGCGAACAAGGCTCCGGCATTCTGCGTTCGATGTCGGAATCCAACTGCTTCATTATTTTGCCGACCGATCAGGGTAATGTGACAGCCGGTGCGCTGGTTGAAGTGCAGGTGATGGAGGGGGTTGTTTAAGGATCAGCCATGGCTACTGAAGACCCATTCGTTGCAACAGCGCAGATGGTTGCTGCAAAGGTGCTTGCCTCGCCGCTATACATCGACCGGGGCGTACCTCTGCTCTACCAAGTCACCGTTGACAACGCCCTTTCGATCACAGTTGACGTCAAAAAACCAGTGCGAGGACGATCGTCGTTCGAGACTGATCTTTGCGTCCTCGAGCGCAAGTCTGATCAAGTATCGATCCCACGGGTCGTCTTGGAGTTCAAGACCGGTATAACCACCCACGATATCCTGACGTACAGCGCAAAGGCGCAACGCCACAAACAGATATATCCTTATCTTCGTTACGGCATAGTGGCATCACGTGAAGCATCTGTACCGAGCCGGGTGTTCACACACAATCAGGCGCTTGATTTCTTCGCTGCCGTAAAGGGACTTGAAGGTGCAGAATTGGAAGCGTTCTTCTCGGACCTACTTCGAGCTGAGGTTGAGTCATCAAAGCGCCTGGAGTCAATTGCCTACGAGAAGCAAGCAACAAGGCTGTTCCGTAGTGAAATACTCCTCAAAGCGCTTTAGCCTACCAACGGGCGCATAGCTCGTAGAGTATCCACAAATCGTTCCCGGAGAAATCTTGTCCAAAAATCCCGCCCTTCGCTCCAAAGCAAACATCATCGCCACCATCAGCCTCATCACAGCAACATGTGTTGGCCCCACCTTGGCAGCAGAAACCGACTACCCCACAAAATCCATCCGCTTCGTCATCGCCAATCTGGCGGGCGGCACCTCCGACATCCTTGCGCGCGTGATCGGCACGAAACTTTCGGAAACCTGGAAGCAACAAATCATCGTGGATAACCGCCCCGGCGCCAGCGGGCTTATCGGCAACGAAATCGTGGCCAAGGCGCCGCCGGACGGCTACACGTTTCTGGTAGCTGATCTGGGCAGTTCAACCATTACCGTGCTTGCGCAGAGCAAGGCCACCATCGACATGCAGCGCGATTTCGCACCGGTGACTACGATTTCTTACTCGCCACACTTGATGGCGGTGCATCCGAGCGTGCCGGTTACCAGCGTCAAACAATTTGTCGCGCTCGCCAAATCGCAGCCCGGCAAGTTTAATTTCGCCACCGCCGGACAAACTACTGCGCCGCACTTCGCCGGCATGCTGTTCGCTGCGCAAACTGGCATCAACTGGGTTTACATTCCGGGCAAAGGCGGCGCGCAGGCGGTGCTCGATGTGGCTTCGGGACAAGCCGACCTGCTGTTCAACGGCATGCTGGCAACGCTGCCGTTTGTAAAAAGCGGCAAGCTCAAGCTGCTGGCGGTAACCAGCGAAAAACGCAACGCCGCACTGCCGGATACGCCGACTATTGTTGAATCGGGCATGCGCGATTTCGTCACCGGATCGTGGCAAGGCATACTCGCGCCCGGAAAAACGCCGCCGGATATCATAGCGAAACTGCACGCCGAAACGCGCCGCATTCTGTTATCGCCTGACGTGAAAGAAAAGCTCTCCAGCCAGGGCGCCGGGCCGATGGGATCAACGCCCGCCGAAACAGCGGATTTCATGCGCCGCGAGCGCGAACGCTGGGGCAAGCTGATTCGCGACACTGGATTCAAGACGCAGTAGCAGAT
>JBEBHE010000519.1:0-1810 GCA_040081205.1 Burkholderiales bacterium
CTACAACATGCCGGGCATGTCGGGACTGGACGTGGCGCGCGAAGTGCGCGCGATCCGTCCGGATCTGCCGGTGGTGGTGACCTCGGGTTTCATCGACGAGACGCTGCGTGCGCAGGCGGCCGCCGCCGGCGTACGCGAACTGATTTTCAAAGCGACCTCAGTGGAAGCGTTTTGCGAAGTGGTGCAGTCGCTAATGGATGCGGTCAACGAAAATTCAAGTGCGCCGTGATCCGGTTCATTGACAATAGCGACAGTCGCTGTGCCCTATCGGCTCTTTCCACCAGCGGCAAGATGCGGTTACAAAATATCTTTAAAAAATGCAGCCATGTCTGAAATCGCTTCAACGCCGCTCACACGCTGCGTCAAGCGTTCAATACGCGCGCCATCCAGCGGACGCACGCCGCGCCTGAAACATTCATCGAATTTCTGCTGAATCTCCGCGTCGCTGACCGGCGCTTCCAGACTGCCGGGCACATGGGCCACACGCGTTGAGATTTCACCGTGCGTGCGTGTGCGCATGCGCAGCACAATGGGGCCGCGCGTGCCGGTTTGCGTCTCATCGATATGCACGTTGATCTTGCCCACGTGCCGGTTGATGTCCGGGTCGCGCGCGGCATCCTCCTCGATCTCGGCCAGGCCCAGCTTGCGCCGCACCAGCAAACACGCAATGGTATAACGCACGCTGAATTGCGCCGCAACCTGCGCGTCGCCGCCCGGATCGTATGGATTGCCGACGAGCCGCGCGGTGTACGGCGGCATCGTCACATCCACCGACAACACATCATCCGCTTTCAAATCGTATTGTCGAATCAGTTCGAGCGCACCGGCAATGCTGGTGTGATTGGCGCCGCAACTCGGGTACATTTTTATCGAGCCCAGCATATTGTCGAAGCGGCTGCCGAGTTGATCGAGTATCAGCGACGCGTCGCCGCGCTGGTACATATTAAATAAGCCAAACTTGCCTTCGATGGCCTGCGCCGGCCCTGTGACGCCGCGCTGCGCGAGCAACGCGGCATGCACACCCGCGCGCGCGGCAAACGCCGACATCATGCGCTTGGACAGCGACGGATCGATATTCGCCTGCTGCGTACCCGATGCCTGCATGAAGGCGATGCCCAGCGCGTGCCGGGTTTCCATCACCGTCAATCCCAGCAGACGCGCGCAGGCTGCGGCTGCGCCGAACACACCGTAGATCGGCACGTAGTGAAAACCTGCGTTGGGCACGTCGGCGGCAGCGGCCAGCCGGTACGTGAGATCGGCGCCGATCACGAATGCGCTCAAAAAATCCCGCCCGGACGCATGCAGCCGCTCGGCCATCGCCAGCGCCGCCGGCAGCACGGTGATATTCACATGCACCGGCGCACCGCTGCCGATGCCGTCGTAATCCAGTGCCGCCGAGGTCATGCCGTTGATAAATGCCGCCGACATCGCCGGCATACGCGCACCGCCGCAGGCCCACGCCGTGCTGTCCGCGCGCCCGCCTTCGTCCATCAGCAACGCATGCGCTTCAGGGCAGCCGGGCGCGTCCGACCCAGCCCACGCCACCGCCAGCGTATCAAGCATGAAACGCCTGGCGGCAATGCGCGAGGCTTCGGGTATCGCCGTGTACGGCGTATCGACGATGTACTGCGCGAGACGGTGCGTAACCGTCAATGCACCCAGTTGCGCGTCCGCGGAAGCCGAAAGATCGTTCACGATTTTATTTCCCTATTGACCGTTGCCCGGTTTTGATGAATTCGTAGCGCCACTATCGGACACGAATGGTAGCGCGATATGCGAAGATGCGAATCTGCGTTTTATCGTCTTTACC
>JBEBHE010000257.1:0-6972 GCA_040081205.1 Burkholderiales bacterium
TTTGGTTTTTCCGTGTTGAGTCTGTCGTCGCTCGACGGCGGGCTCGCGTTCCGGCAGATGGTGACCACCGGCAATGAAATCGGCGTATCCACGCTCGACTTCATTGACTATTTCATTCGTGATCCAAAGACCGACATCATCGCAGGTTATGTCGAAGGCGCGAAAGATGCGCACCGCATCACGGAAATCGGCACGCGCGCGATGGCGGCGGGTAAGCCCATCCTGATGTGGAAAGTCGGCAATACCGACGAAGGACAAAAGGCCGCAGCGTCGCATACCGCGAATCTCGGCGGCGCAATGGCGCTGTATAAAGCCGCGTTTAAACAGACCGGCATTATTCAGGTTGAAGACATACAGGATGTCGTCGATTACGGCCGCATGTTCCGCTGCGGCAAACTGCCCGCCAACAATCGCATTGCGATGATTACCGTGTCGGGCGGCGCGGGCATATTGATGACCGACGAATGCATCTCGCGTGGCATGCAGCTCGCCAAACTGGCGCCGGAAACCGTGGCTAAGTTAAAAGTATTCGTGCCTTCGTTTGGTTCGGTCGGCAATCCGGTGGATGTGACGGCGGCGATTTTCAACGATCTGGCGCTGATCAACCGTACGTTGCAGGCGATTGTCGATGATCCGGGCGTGGATTGCATCGCGCTGATCAATGCCTCGCTGCAGGGCGAGATTGCGGAAAAAATCGCCGCTGAAATTATTGCCGTGGCGAAAACTACCGACAAGCCGATTGCGATTGCATGGAGCGCGCGCGACGTGATGGCGAAGGCGGCTTATGCCGCGCTCGACGACGCGCGCATACCGCATTACAAATCGCCGGTGCGCTGCGGACGCGCGTTTGCCGCGTTGAGCGGTTATGCCGAGGCCAAGCGGCGGTTGGAAAGCCAGCGCAACGAGCAGCCGCTGGTGTTGAGCAAAACACAATCAAAGCAAATGCTTGCGGGCAGGACGGCGGATGTTGCCGAATACGAGGCGAAGAAAGTGCTGGCCGAGTACGGCATCGCGGTGACGCAGGAAGCGCTCGCCACGACGCGTGATCAAGCGCTGGTGATAGCAAAAAAAATCGGTTATCCGGTTGCGATCAAAGTGCAGTCGCCAGATATTTCGCACAAAACCGAAGCCAAAGCCGTGAAGCTTGGTTTAAATTCCGACACGGAACTTGCGGCGGCGTACGATGAGGTACTGGTCAACGCCAAGGCCTACAATGCCCAAGCACGCATCGATGGCGTGCTGGTGCAGGAAATGCTGCGTGGCGGCACGGAGGCGATACTCGGCATTACCAATGATCCGCTGTTCGGGCCGGCGGTGATGTTCGGTCTGGGTGGCATTTTCGCGGAGATCATGAAAGATGTATCGTTCCGTTTGGCGCCGGTTACGTTGCCGATGGCGCGCGAGATGATTGCCGAAATCAAAGGGTATCCGCTGCTCACCGGTGCGCGTGGCCGGGCGCATGCCGATATCGACGCGCTGGCCGATGCGATTGTTAAGCTGTCCGCGCTGGCGGTGGATTTGAAGGATCATGTGGCCGAACTCGACATCAATCCGCTGTTTGTAATGGAGCGCGGCAAGGGTGTTAAGGCCGCGGATGCGTTGATCAAGCCTAAAGTCAAAAACCAGTAATTGTCGAGGTTTCTTCATGAATAATCACGTAACCCCCGAAGTGCGCGCGCTGTGTGATGAAGTCGCCCGCTTTCTGCGCAAAGAAGTCGATCCGCGCTCGCGCGAGATCGAGGAATCCGATGCGATTCCCGATGACCTGATGAAACTCGCGCGCGAGATGGGTTTGTTCGGACTGACGATACCCGAGGAATACGGTGGCAGCGGCCTCACGCTGGCGGGAAAATGCGCGATTGAAGAAGAAATGGGCAAAACCAACTATGGTTTTGCCACGGTGATCGGCAATCACACCGGTATCAGCACAGCGGGTATCGTGGCGCTCGGCAGCGAAGCGCAAAAGAAAAAGTATCTGCCGCGCATGGCGACCGGCGAATGGGTGGGCACGTTTTCGCTGACGGAACCGCAAGCCGGTTCGTCGCCGGCGGATATGCGCACGATGGCGGTGAAGAAGGGCGACCGTTACATCCTCAATGGCGAAAAAATTTATATCACCAACGCCGGCATCGCCAATGTGTTCACGGTGATGGCGATCACCGACAAGGCTAAAGGTATCAAAGGTATTTCGGCCTTCATCGTCGAGCGTGATTTCAAAGGTTTCAGCGTCGGCAAGAACGAACTGAAAATGGGCATGCATGGCTGTACCACTGCGCCGTTGGCGTTCACCGATTGCGAAGTGCCTACCGAAAATCTGCTCGGTGGCGAAGGGCTGGGTTATATCCAGGCGATGAAAACGCTGACCGCCGGGCGGGTGACGGTATCCGCGCGCTGCTGCGGCATGATGGATCACCTGATCAATCGCTGCGTCGATTACATGAAAGTGCGCACGCAGGGCGGCAAGAAACTCGCCGAGCATCAGGGGCTGCAATGGATGCTGGCGGATATGAGCGTGCAACGCGATGCGGCGCGCGGCTTGACCTATCGTGCCATCGACACACTGATGCGCGGCGAGCGCGGCACCATGGAAGCGTCCGTCGCTAAACTGTATTCGACCGAGGCGCTGGGCAAAGTCGCCGACTGCGCGGTGCAGATTCATGGCGGCATGGGCTATATGCGCGAAGCCGGCATTGAAACCGTATTTCGTGATGCGCGTATTGTTCGCATCTACGAAGGCAGTTCCGAGATTCAGCGCAATATCATTGGCGGCTTGCTGTTGAAAGATGATTGATTGGCGGAATTCCATTAAGCACTTGTTTTAAAAGGAATTTTTGTGTCTAGTGTGAAAGAGCTGTTAAACCTCGACGGTCAGGTGAGCGTGATTACCGGCGGCGCTACCGGCATCGGTTTTCAGATGGCGACGGGTCTTGCCGAAGCGGGTTCGAACATCGTGCTGTGCTCGCGCAAAGTCGAAGTGTGCGAAGCATCCTGCGGCAAACTCGAAAAGCTCGGTGTAAAAACGCTCGCGGTGGCGTGCGATGTCACCAAGCCCGATCAGGTCGAAGCCATGAAAGACGCGATCCTGAAAAAATTTGGTCGTGTCGATATGCTGATGAACAATGCCGGACGCGCGTGGGTGGCGCCGCCCGAAGACACGCCGCTGGATCGCTGGCAGCAGGTGCTGGATCTGAATGTCACGGCGGCGCTCATCTGCGCGCAGGTGATTGGACGTGAGTTCATCAAGCAAAAGCGCGGCAAGATCATCAACATTGCCTCGATTGCGGGCATCGTGGGACGCAATCCCAAGGCTTACAGTTCCATCGCTTACAGCACCAGTAAGGGCGCACTGGTTCACTTCACGCGCGATCTGGCGGTGAAATGGGCGCAGCACAATATTCAGGTGAACTGCATCTGTCCCGGGTTTTTTGTGACGCCGCTGAATGAAAAACTGTTCGAGCGTAACCGCGAAAATCTCGAAGCCGAAGTGCCGTTGCATCGCACCGGCGGGCCGGATGATCTCAAGGGCGCGGCGGTGCTACTGGCTTCACGCGCGTCGGATTTTATTACCGGCGTCATTCTGCCGGTCGATGGCGGCACGGTGGCCTGGTGAGAAAATAATGAGCAACGATCGCAAATATGCCGACCTGCACGATCACATCGCCGCGCTGAAAAAGGCCAGTCTTCTGCTGACGGTGGATCGACCCATCGACAAAGATGCCGAGATGCATCCGCTGGTGCGCTGGCAGTACGTGGGCGGTATCGAGCAGGAAGAACGCAAGGCTTTTCTGTTTACCAACGTCGTTGATGGCAAAGGGCGCAAGTATAAATTTCCGGTGGTCGTTGGTGCGCTGGCCGCGAATCCGGCGGTGTATTGCATCGGCATGCAGTCCAACCCCGAGTCGATACAAAAGCGCTGGGACGACGCGACAGCCAATCCGATTGCGCCGCAGATAGTCAGCGTAGCGGCCTGTCAGGAGGTGGTCATTGAGGGCGAAGGCTTAAAAGGCGAGGGTAATGGCCTCGACAGCATTCCGATTCCGATTTCCACGCCGGGTTTCGACAGCACACCGACGCTGACCGCGACCAACGTGATTACCAAAGACCCGGAGTCGGGCATTCAGAATCACGGTACCTATCGCGCCGGCTTGAAAGCGTCGGATCGTTTGGTGATCCGCATGGCTACGCGTACGGGCGGTGCGGGCGGTTACCGGCATTATCTGAAGCATCAACAGCGTGGCGACAAGGAAATGCCCTGCGCCATCGTGCTCGGCGCGCCGCCCTACGTGGCGTATGTGGCGCCGATGAAATTGCCGATAGATGTGGATGAAATCGGCGTAGCAGGCGGGCTGGCCGGTGCACCAATCAATGTGGTGAAAGCGCGCACGGTGGATCTGCTGGTGCCCGCCGAAGCCGAAATTGTGATCGAAGGCTACATCGATACCGAGTATCTCGAACCTGAAGGCCCGTTCGGTGAATCGCATGGCCACGTGGCGCTCGAAGAATTCAATATGCCGATGCGCGTGACGGCTATCACGCATCGCAAGGACGCCGTGGTGGCGTCGTATCTGTCGCAGGTCACGCCCAGCGAATCCAGTGCGATCAAGCTGGTGTCGTATGAGCCGATGTTTCTGAACCATCTGCGCAAGACGCTGGGCATACGTGGTGTGAAGCGCGTCAAATTGCACGAACGGCTCACTGCGCTGCGGCGCATTATCATTATCGTGCTGGAGAAAAACACGCCGCGCACCGAAATCTGGCGTGCGCTGCAAGGCGCCAGCGCGTTTCGTGCCGACTGCGGCAAAATATGCATTGCGGTGGATGAAGACATCGATCCCGAAAATTCTGATGCGCTGTTCTGGGCGATGGCGTTCCGCATGAATCCGGTGGACGATCTGCAAGTGATTAACTACCGCAGCCCCGGCCACGGCCCGGAGCGCGAACACGAAGCTGAACGTCAGGACGCCACGTTGCTGATGGATGCCACCAAGAAAGAAGACTTGCCGCCGCTGGCACTGCCCAAAAAAGAATACATGGAACGCGCCGGTAAAATTTGGGATGAACTCGGTTTGCCCAAGCGCCGCGCGCAATCGCCGTGGTTCGGCCCTGGCGATGGCGATTGGCTGCCGCAGTGGGATGAAGCCGCGAAGCGCGCCGTGGAAGGACGTTATCTCGACAACGGCAAGATCAGCGAGAAACAGAAGCGCAAAGGATTGAAACCGGAGACGCGGTTCCGTCCGGATGAATCGGACAGTTAGGATCAGGAGTTACACGTCATGAATAGTCCCGACACGCACTTGTCAGAATCTCGCGAAGTCCAAGCGGAGGACATGATCGAGTGGTACTACCAGCAAGGCTATTCCGATGGCCTGCCGCTGGTGCCGCCCACGCCCGCGAAAATCGACGCGATGGTTGCAGCCCTCGGCGGTGATCCCTCGTTCAGGGAATGTCGCGTGCCGCCGCGCTGGGGTAGTCTTACGCGCGAAGTGCTGGCGATCAACATGGTGATGGCGGGTTGTCTGCCGGAATACGCGGCTATTGTGCGCGCAGCCCTGCTCGCGCTGTGCGATCCCGCGTTCAACCTGAACGGCGTGCAAGCCACCACGCACATGGCGAGTCCGTTACTGATCGTTAACGGTCCCGCGCGTGTGGCCGCAAACATGAACGCGGGCTGCAATGCTTTCGGGTCGGGCAACCGGGCGAACGCGACGATAGGCCGCGCGATACGGCTGATTCTGCTCAATGTCGGCGGTGGCTGGCCCGGCGAGTTGGATAAAAGCACACTGGGATCTCCCGCGAAATATACTTACTGCATTGCCGAGAACGAAGAGACCAGTCCGTTCGTGCCGTATCACGTGGAACACGGCTACAAGGCCGAAGACTCCACGGTGTTTGTGCTGGCTGCCGAGCCGCCGCACAGTGTGACCAATCACGTCGCCAATGATCCGCAGGGCATACTTGACAGCATCTGTTCGGCGATGAGTACCATCTGTTCCAACAATGCCGTGATGGGCGGGCATTGCGCCGTGGTGATCGGCCCGGAGCACGCGCGCACCATCGCCAAGCACGGCTGGAAGCGCCACGACATCCGTCATTACCTGTGGAAGAACGCCGGCAATCTGTGGAAAGACCTGTATTTCAATGATCGCTATGGCAAGGTTTACAACCGCAGTTTCCCGGCGTGGTACAAGCGCGAGGCGGATGCGATGACGCCGATTGTGCCGACGCCGGATAATATTCACGTGTTTGTAGCAGGCGGCGAAGCAGGACGTTTCTCGGCGCTGATTCCCGGCTGGGGCAAAGTGTCGTCGCCAGTGTTGAAAGCTATTGATCCCGCTGCCGCGCCTGCAGGCGGGCCAGTGTGTTTTGACGGCACCTGCACCCTTTGATTTGAATCACGGAGAATATCTGATGACCTCGACGCAACATTTTTATGACCCGCGTGGCGCGGTCGAAGCAGACGCGCTTGCCGCAGCGGTGCGCGCATCGGCCATCAAAGGCAAGCGCCTCGCCATTCTCGACAATACGAAGTGGAATGCAGGAAAGCTCCTGCGCGGCATACAGGATCAGCTCGCCGCCGACGCAGGCTTGTCCGCCATCAATTACTACCGCAAGCACAGTTTTTCCATGAATGCCGCCCCCGAGTTGATCGAGGAAATCGCCGCAAATAACGATCTGGTCATCACCGCCATAGGTGACTGAGGCTCCTGCACGTCGTGCTGTATGCACGACACGGTGGAACTGGAGGCACGCGGTCTGCCCACGGCTTTGATTATTACGACCGAATTTCAATTGGAGGCGCAGGTGCAACGTGATGCGCTGGGCATGACGGCGCTCGACCCGGTGGTAATCGCACATCCGCTGAGTTCATTGACCGGGGACGAAATCGCGCAGCGCGCGGCGCAGGCGTTGCCCCAGATTAAATCAGTGTGGCTGACCGGGCGTGCCTCGCCTGCCACCTAGAAACAGTTATAT
>JBEBHE010000023.1:0-24862 GCA_040081205.1 Burkholderiales bacterium
ATTATATCCATTGGTGTAAATCAAACGCACATTCTCGGGCTTGACCCACTCACCCAACGCGGCAATCAGCTCGTCGCGCGGATACACGCGCCATTGCTCGCCGAGCGCGATTTCGCAACGCCCTTCTTTGTTGTAATACTCCACGGCCACCGGACAGGGGCCGTTCAAATGCGGCGTGAGAAGTGCGCGCAGCTTGTCGCCCGACGATTGGCCGTTGCAGGTAATTTTGAGCGCGCGTGCAAACTGTTCGCGCGCTTTTTGCAGATCGAACAGTTTCTCCGCCGATATACGCAAACTTTCCGACTCGTCATACATCGAACGGGTAACCTTCCCCTCGACCACGATCAAGGTATCTTCTTTCAACCAGTGGCGGTGCTGCTCGAACAATTCATTGAAGACAGTCAGTTCAATGCGCGCGTAGCTGTCGTCGATAACCAGTATCGCCATGCGCCCGCGCCGCGTCATCTGGATACGCTGGCTGACGATAATGCCCGCCAGCATCACCGGCTGCGCTTGCGGGGTGATCTGATCCAAACGCGTCGATGCAAAGCCGCGCAACTCGGCCTCGTAGCTGCGGAACGGATGCCCCGACAGGTAGTAACCCAACGCGGCTTTTTCCTGTTTTAAACGCTCGAGATCGGTCCAGCGCGATATATTCGCCAGATGCATCGTCGGACGATGCTCTTCCACCGTGCCAAACAAATTAGTCTGATTCGTGCTGCGACTTGCCTGTTCCGCGCTTTCCAGCGCCGGCGCCACCGACGCCAGCAGCGCTGCGCGATTGTCGTCCACGCCGTCGAACGCCCCCGCGCGCACCAGCGATTCAACCACGCGGCGATTGACGATGCGATTGTCCACGCGATGACAAAAATCGAACAAATCCTGGAACGGGCCGCTTTTCTCGCGCACGTCGATAAGGTGATTGATCGCGCCTTCGCCGGTGCCCTTGATCGCGCCCAGTCCGTAACGAATGCGCTTTTTGTCTACCGGCGCGAAACGGTAACCGCCGCTGTTCACATCCGGCGCGAGAATCTCCAGCCCATTCGCGAGCGCATCCGCATGAAACTGCTGGACCTTGTCGGTGTCGTTCATCACCGCCGACAAGTTGGCTGCCATGAACGCCGCCGCGTGATGCGCTTTCAGGTACGCCGTCTGGTAAGCGACCAGCGCATACGCCGCCGCGTGCGACTTGTTAAAGCCATACCCGGCAAACTTCTCCATCAAGTCAAAAAGCTCATCCGCCTTGCGCGGCGACAAACCGTTTTTAGCCGCGCCCTCGCCGAAACTACTGCGTTGCTGGGCCATCTCTTCGGCATTTTTCTTGCCCATCGCGCGCCGCAACAGGTCGGCGCTGCCGAGGCTGTAGCCGCCGATGATCTGCGCCATCTGCATCACCTGCTCCTGATAAATCATAATGCCGTAGGATTCAGTGAGAATGTCTTTCACGCGCGGATCGGGATACTCAAAACGCTTGCCGTGCTTGCGGTCGCAGAATTCCGGTATCAGCTCCATCGGGCCGGGGCGATACAGCGCCACCAGCGCAATAATGTCGCCAAAGCGGTCGGGCCGCGCGCGCTTTAAAAGATCGCGCATACCGCTCGATTCAAACTGAAAAATCGCCGTGGTGTTGGCCGTGGCGAATATGCGATAAGAGGCTGCGTCGTCCAGCGGCAATTCATGCAACGCCAGCTTTGAATCGGGATCGAGCTGTTTCACATAACGCACGGCCCAATCCAGTATCGTCAGCGTGGTCAGACCCAGAAAGTCGAACTTGACCAGCCCAATGGCTTCTACGTCGTCCTTGTCGAACTGGCTGACGGCGGAATCCGACGCATCGGCGACATACAGCGGGCAAAAATCCGTCAACTTGCCCGGTGCGATCAGCACGCCGCCGGCGTGCATGCCGACGTTGCGCGTGAGGCCTTCAACTTTTTCGGCAAGCGCAAGCAGTTCGGCGACTTCTTCTTCGTTCTTTTCGCGTTCTTTGAGCTGTGGTTCCATCTCGCGCGCCAGCGCGAGCGTAATCAGTTTGCCGGGCTGAAACGGTATCAGTTTCGCCAGCTGATCGCAAAAGTTGTACGGCATTTCGAGCACGCGCCCGACATCGCGCACCACCGCCTTGGCCGCCATGGTGCCAAAGGTCACGATCTGCGACACGCTGTCCGCGCCGTAGCGTTGTTTGACGTAATCGATCACGCGATCGCGCCCGTCCTGACAGAAATCGATATCAAAGTCGGGCATCGACACACGTTCCGGATTCAGAAAACGCTCAAACAGGAGGTTGTAGCGCAAGGGATCAAGATCGGTAATGCCGAGGCTGTACGCCACCAGCGATCCCGCGCCCGATCCGCGCCCGGGCCCCACTGGCACACCGTTGTTTTTGGCCCAATTGATAAAGTCGGCAACGATCAAAAAATAGCCCGGAAATCCCATTTGCAATATCACCTTCACCTCGAACTCAAGGCGCTCGACGTATCGCGGCAACGCTTTCTCGTGCGCTTCGGCATTGGGGAACAAGACTCGCATGCGCTCAAGCAACCCTTCATGCGCACGCGACTTCAAATACGCATCGAGACTTTCGTTGTTGGGTGTCGGAAACAGCGGCAGCTTGCTCTTGCCCAATTCAAGTTTAAGGTTACAGCGTTTAGCGATTTCGACGCTGTTGGCGAGCGCCTCGGGCAAATCGCTGAATAGCGTAGCAAGGTCTTGCTGGGTGCGGAAATACTGTTGATCGGTAAACCGTTTTGGCCGGCGCTGATCCGACAGCATGTGCCCCTCGGAAATACATACGCGCGCCTCATGCGCCCTGAAATCGTCAGCGCGCAAAAACTGCACCGGATGCGTCGCTACCACGGGTAATTTTAAAGCAGCCGCCAGCGCGATAGAGCGCTGCACACAGGTTTCCACCGGAACCACCGCGGCTCCCATCGTCATCGTACCCGGACCCGGTCGCTGCACTTCAATATAAAAACGATCGGGAAACAGCTTCTTCCAAGCAAGCGCAAGCCTGCCCGCCGCTTCGCTGTTGTCGGCGATCAAGGCTTGTCCGACATCGCCATGATGCGCGCCAGACAAGGCAATCAAACCCTCCGTGCCGCTCTTCGCGCCCGGTTCGGCAAACCATTCGCCCCGTATTTCCGAGCGCCCGCGGTATTGATTGAATCGATACGCACGCGTGAGCAGTTCGCACAAACGCAGATACCCCGCGTGGTTCTGCGTCAACAGCAGCAGGCGAAACGGCTTGTCGCGATCTGCTTCATTGGTAAGCCATACGTCGCAACCGATGATAGGCTTGACACCCGCCGCGCGCGCCGCCTTGTAAAACTTGACCATGCCGAACAGGTTCGACAAGTCCGTCAGTGCCAGCGCAGGCATACTATCGGCAGCAGCCGCGGCAACCGCGTCGTCAATGCGCACGATGCCGTCAACGACGGAATATTCGCTGTGTAAACGCAGATGAACAAAGCCAGGTTGCATGTCGCTATTTTAGCGGCTTGTGCGGGGTTGCTGCATAATCACTGCGCACGATACAAGCGCGGAGAAAAAAACAAATGAAAACAAGCCGTTCCGAATTTCACGAGATCCGCGGTATCCGTCACCACGTGCGGTTGTGGGGCGATGCCGCAAACCCTCAACTTTTTTTGCTGCACGGCTGGATGGATGTATCGGCATCATTCCAGTTTCTGGTGGATGCTTTCAAGCACGAGTGGCTGGTGATCGCACCCGATTGGCGCGGATTCGGGCTTTCCGGCTGGACGCAGGAAGGTTACTGGTTTCAGGACTACTACGCGGATCTTGATGCACTATTGGAGATTTATTCTCCGGATCAACCTGCCAATCTGGTCGGCCACAGCATGGGCGGCAACATCGCCTGCGCCTACGCCGGCATACGCCCTGACCGGGTGCGCAAGCTGATTTCGCTCGAAGGTTTCGGGACGGCGCGCAACACCCCCGATATGGCGCCTGAACGCTACGAACGCTGGCTCAACGAGTTAAAAAATCCGCCAACGCTTCGGCCTTACGTTTCGTTCGAAGCCGTCGCCGAACGGCTGCGCAAAAATAACCCGCGGCTCACCGACGACAAAGCGCGCTTTCTGGCGCAGCATTGGGCACGCCGGACAGAAACGGGGGAAGTCATATTGCGCTTCGACCCGCGCCACAAAATCGTGAACCCGGTCCTGAATCAGGTAGATCAGCTTATTGCTTGCTGGAAACGCATCATCTGTCCGTCGCTATGGGTAATGACGAATGAAATCGACATGCGCAACTGGCGCAAGGATTCAACTGCACAGCTGACAGAGCGCAAAGAAGCGTTCCGCAACCTGAGCGAAGTCACGCTCGAAACGTGCGGGCACATGATGCATCACGACCAGCCGGAAAAGCTGGCCGCGATCATCGATACCTTCTTACTGCGAGATTGATTTGCGTGCCGTGGGATGCACGACACGCATCACGCGTTACTCGACGAAAATATTCGGAAACGCGAATCCGCCGGTAAGCAGCATAACAACACACTTGCCTACCCACGTGATTTTCTCGGAACCGGTCATATCAATAAAGGACTTGCCGGTGAGGGTTGCTGGCGCCGCGCTCCCCTGCGCAGTGGATTGCTGGTCTGACATGAGTATCTCCTGACGATAAGATTGGGTTTGAAAGCGAATCGCCGCACGCCAGCACTGAACAAAGTTGACACTATTCATTGCCGCGGGAGCAAGCCGTGCACCAATTCAGTCCGCAGTATGGGGCAATACGACTTACGGCAGCCTTACGGATGCCGTTTTATTTGACGTTCCCGCGCAGCATCCAGATGCGCACAAACCGCACGTATTCCGTCGAGAATGCGCGGTGACTGGCGCTGGATGCTGTCGGGCTCAATGTAACGCACCGGCGTAGCCCGCAAAGCAGCCAACGGCATACGGCGCCATCTCGAGGCAAAATCCGCTTCACCGTTAGCGGAACCGCCACCGAGTATCAATTGAGGGCGCTCGGCCGAAATGGATTCTATGGATACCGCCGGTGTCAGCACCGGTACGTTGGCAAACACGTTTTGACCGCCGCACAATTTAATCGCGTCACTGATCATGTGTGCGTGGTTCACGGTAAGCAACGGCTGATGCCAGATTTCATAAAACACACGCAACGGCTCTTGCTTCGACGCTGACAAGCGATGGCGCCCGCGCAGGTTGTTCAACTCGCGCTCAAATGCACCCGCCGCATGTTCGCCGGCAGCCGCATCGCCTGCAAGAATGGCCACATCCCGCAGCAACCGCGAAATATCCGCCAGCCGTGACGGCTCGCTCACCCAAACGGGTATTCCCAATCGCTCCAGCCGAGCGATATCACCGGCCTGATTACCGCTTTTCCACGCCAGCACCAAATCAGGTTTCAACGTCAGGATGCGTTCGATATCCACACGCGCGCCATCACCCACGCGCGGCAGGCGTTTCGCTTCAGGTGGATAATCGCTGTATTCGCTGACCGCGATCAGCTTTCTGCCGACGCCGGCGGCAAACGCGATTTCAGTGAGATGCGGCGAGATGGCGACAATGCGTACGGCAGGTGCGGCGAGCCGCAGCACCTTGCCGCGATCATCACGCGCTTCCGGCGGTGCAGCCTGCGATAAAGTGTGCAGGCCAAGAAAAACTGCTACGGCAAACCTGCGCACTGTCGTGCGGCTATCCGTTGCCGAGCTAGTCGGTCGATGCAGCTTTCAAGCGCCGCCCGCGCACACCGGCAGCAAGTCCATCCAGCATGGCGCGCGTTTCATCCCAACTGATACAGCCATCGGTAATGCTCACGCCATAGGCAAGCGAGGCCAGCGGCTTGCCTGCCACCAGATCCTGACGCCCTGCTTTGAGATGGCCTTCTGCCATGATGCCGAAAATGCGCTCGTCGCCCGCTTCGATCTGGCGCGCCACGTCCTGTCCGACATCGATTTGCTTTTCTGGTTTTTTACTGCTGTTGCCATGGCTGAAATCGATCATGATGCGCGCCGGAATGCCGGATTCAGCCAGCGCTTTGCCCGTGGCATCGACATTCGCTGCATCGTAATTGGGCGCTTTGCCGCCGCGTAAAATCACATGGCAATCTTCGTTGCCGGCAGTTGACACAATCGCCGAGCGGCCTTCTTTGGTCACCGACAGAAAATGATGCGGCGCCTGCGCGGCGCGAATAGCATCAATCGCGATCTTGATATTGCCGTCGGTGCCGTTCTTGAAACCCACTGGACACGACAGGCCCGATGCCAATTCACGATGAATCTGCGATTCGGTGGTGCGCGCACCAATCGCCCCCCACGCCACCAGGTCAGCGATGTACTGCGGCGTAATCATGTCGAGAAACTCGCAGCCAACGGGCAAGCCTGACGAATTCACTTCCAGCAGCAACTGGCGCGCCACGCGCAAGCCTTCGTTGATGTTGAAGCTGCCATCGAGTCTCGGATCGTTGATCAAGCCTTTCCAGCCTACGGTCGTGCGCGGCTTCTCGAAATACACGCGCATCACAATCAGCAGATCAGCGCTCGATTTATCCGCGTAATCCTTGAGTTTGCCCGCGTATTCCTTGGCGGCTTTCACGTCGTGTATCGAACACGGCCCCACAATCGCCAGCAACCGGTCATCGGCCCCGTGAATGATGCGATGAATCGCCTGCCGCGTTTCTGCCACGGTTTTAGCGGCAGCATCGGTAATAGCGAATTCGCCCAGCACTTTCGCAGGCGACACCAGTTCTTTGATTTCCTTAATGCGCAGATCGTCAGTTTGGTACGGCATGGCAGTCTCAATCTACTGTAAAAACAAAGGATTATACCCGATTGGCGAATGGCGCCTTGTTACTGCACAGTGCCGCCAACCGTCAATCCATCAATGCGCAACGTGGGCTGACCCACACCGACCGGTACGCTTTGACCTTCTTTGCCGCAGGTGCCTACACCGGAATCGAGTGCCATATCGTTGCCGATCAACGCGATGCGTGTCAGCGCATCAGGGCCGTTGCCGATCAGGGTCGCGCCTTTTACCGGTGACGTGATTTTACCGTTTTCAATCAGGTAAGCCTCGGAGGCTGAGAATACAAACTTGCCACTGGTGATATCGACCTGCCCGCCGCCGAAGTTTGCCGCATACAAACCGTTTTTCACCGACGCGATAATTTCCTGCGGATCTTTATCGCCGTTCAGCATATAGGTATTAGTCATGCGCGGCATCGGAATGTGCGCAAACGATTCACGCCGTCCGTTGCCGGTGGGCGCGACTTTCATCAGACGCGCGTTAAGACTGTCCTGCAAATAGCCTTTCAGCACGCCATCTTCGATCAGCACATTGCGCTGCGTCGGATTGCCTTCGTCGTCGATGTTGAGTGAGCCGCGGCGGCGCTCCAGCGTGCCGTCGTCCACCACGGTCACGCCCGGTGATGCGACTCGTTCACCAATACGCCCGCTGAATGCCGATGTGCCCTTGCGATTGAAATCGCCTTCAAGGCCGTGGCCTACGGCTTCATGCAGCAGCACGCCGGGCCAACCCGGCCCGAGCACTACCGTCATGGTGCCGGCAGGCGCAGGTTGCGCATCGAGATTCACCAGCGCCTGATCCACCGCTTTGCGGGCGTAGTCCTGCAAAATTTCTTCGGTGAAGTACGCGTAATCAGAACGGCCGCCGCCACCGGCGCCGCCTTGCTCGCGCCGTCCATTTTGTTCGACGATCACTTGCAGCGACACGCGCACCAGCGGTCGCACATCGGCAGCTTGACCGCCATCGCTGCGCGCGACCATCACCACCTCGTATTCACCGGCAAGCGAGGCCATAACCTGCGTGACACGCGGATCGAGACTGCGCGCGTAGCGTTCGAGGCGCTCGAGCATTTGAACTTTTTTCGGATCTTCGAGGCTCGCCAGCGGATCGTGCGGGAGATACAGATTGCGCCCTTCGCTACGCCGCACCACTTGTGTCGCCTGCGTACCGCCGGATCCGCCCTGTCGCCCAATGGCACGCGTGGCCTGCGCCGCTGCCGCCAGCGCATCGAAGCTGATGTCATCCGAATACGCGAACGCGGTTTTTTCGCCGCTCACCGCGCGCACGCCCAAACCCTGATCGATGTTGAAGCTGCCGGATTTGACGATGCCTTCTTCCAGGCTCCACGATTCGCTGCGGCTGTACTGAAAATACAGGTCGGCATAATCGACCTGATGCTGCATGATCTGGCCGAACACCGTGTTGAGCTTGTTGTCGTTCAACGCATAAGGCGACAGCAGGGTGTCATACGCGGTGGAAAAATTGATTTCGGGCGCTGCGATAGCACTAACAATAACTGACAAAATTATCCTTTAAAAACATATATTTAAATTAATATTCGATGACCAAGTGCCGGCAAATTGCAGCGCAGGCCTTGCAAGTGTGACAGGTTTACATCGGCAATCACAACGCCGGCGCCGCGCGGCAAACGATTCAGCACCGCGCCCCACGGATCAATGATCATGGTATCGCCATGCGTTTCACGCCCGTTTTCATGACGACCGCCCTGCGCGGGCGCCACCACGTAGGCGAGGTTTTCAATCGCACGCGCGCGCAATAGCGTCTCCCAGTGCGCACGCCCGGTGGTTTCGGTAAATGCCGACGGCACAAAGAGAATATCGATATCCTTCATCGCGCGATACAACTCCGGAAATCGCAGGTCATAGCAGATCGACAACCCAATGCGGCCAAAAGGTGTATCCAGCGTCACCGGCTGGTTGCCCGGTTCGATGGTGCGCGCTTCATGATATTGCTCGTCGCCCATCTGAAATCCGAAGAGATGAATTTTGTCGTAGCGTGCGATCTGCGTTCCCGTATTGTCGTAAACCAGGCAACTGTTGCGAACACGGCGCGGGTCGGCCGACACCAGCGGCACCGAACCGCCGACGATCCACACGCCGTGTTTTTTCGCCGCGTTGGACAAGAATCTCTGGATGGGGCCATCGCCTTCACTCTCGCGCACATCGACCTTGTCAGTGTCTTTCATGCCCATCATGCAAAAGTATTCCGGCAGCGCCACCAGATCGGCGCCTTGCGCGGCGGCCATCGCTATCAGGCGTCCCGCTTCGGCGAGATTATCTTCGACACGCGGCGCCGAAACCATTTGCAACGCGGCGAAACGCGACGCGCCAGGCGCTTTTGAGTGCGTATTCGCGGGTGCGGGTGAAAAGCGGGAATTCATGATTGGTATCTCATCGTTTCAAACGATATCAGACGCGCGGCGAAACGCAAATGTGAAAATGCTATTCGGGATTGCGTGCTGATTCCGGCCGTGCCGGCGCACTCACTCGGGTAACCACGGGATCAACCCAACTGCCGGTAACGTTATAGTGAAAAGCGACGAGATCGTCCAGCGGATCCTTGAATATCTTCTGGGCAATAAATGCCGCCAGCCCGGCGATAGGCCCGCCAACAAGCGCGCCAACGATGGAGGCACCGTCCGAAACATGCGGGTTAACCTTGACCTGAAGATTCTGCGTTTCCTTGTTGATATCCGCCGAGCCGCTCATCGCCACACGCGCGGATGGCCCGTTAATGCGGAAGTTTTCAGTGGTGACAACGCCACGGTCAATTTTTACCGCGCCCAGCACTTCATCAAACGCGAAGCCATCACCAAATACGTCACGGAAATCCAGTGATAACCGGCGCGGCAACGACTGCAGACTCAGCACACCCAGCAACTTCCCGATGCCGGGATCCATTTTGAGAAATTGCCCTTTGACCGCCTGCAACACAAAATTGCCGGACAGCGTCGGATAATCCAGTTGCTGCGGCCCGCCGTTCCACGCAAGCGATCCGCCGATCACCGCCATACCGCGGCGCACGCCTTCGGGATACCCCAGACGCGTCAATGTCTTACCCACATCCGTGATATTCCAGCGCACATTCACATTGGTGCGCGGATTGGCCAGCCACGACTGCCACACACCATCGACCTCCAGTATTCCATCGGGATTGGACAGTTTGAGTTGTTCAATACGCCAGTCCCGATCCTGAGGCGTTGCCTTTAGCTCCAGCTTGCCGAGTACTTTGCTGCCCATTTGAAAATGTTCCGCCACAATGTCCAGCGCCGGCAATTGCGGCGATTCCGAGGCGACCGGTTTTTCAGCGGCGGGCGCCACGGCAGCAACCGTTGTAGCCGCAGGAATAATGAATTTCTTCATGCGCGCCACCAGCCGCCCCTTGCCCGCCGGACTCCAGTCCGCCGTACCCTCGAATTCCTTCCCGCTCAACGTAAATCGCGTGGTCGCCGCATCCGGTTTCACGCTGGTAATGGCAATGTCGCTGAATTTTCGATCATAGACTTCGAGTTCACCGAATTTCACGTCCAGCGCGGCCAGGGTGTAACTAATGTCGCTACCGCTACTGCCACCGGAACCGCTATCGCCACCGGCAATCTTCAGCCAGCCATCAAGGTTTGCAGACTTGAGACTGCCGCTGATCCACACGCCGTCACGCTCCGGCTCGCCTGCAGCACCCCCGCCCAGACGAACGACGCCGCGGTCAATAATCGTGCGCTTGCCTTCGCTATGCCGACTGAGTCGCGCACTGACGATATCCCCCACCGTCAGCGCTACCACGTCACGGTCAGCGCTGACAAAGCGCCGCTCAATCCGTACCGGCATCGGCTCCGCTGCTGTTTTGACGAACGGTGCCGGCAAGTTGGAAGCGATGCCCTGTAAATTCGATTCCAGCACCACATCCACCGTTTTTTTGCGTACGTTGACGGTGCCGCGCCAGTCAGTCGCCCCCCGTATATAGGTGAGCCACGCCGGCCCGCCCGCACGGCGCACGGTATCGGGCGCGACGCGGCCCTGCAAGCCGATGCGTATCGATCCGTCGCGCTGCGTGCTGCCGGATATGGCGAGCGGGCCGCCAAAGAACATGGCGTTGGCAGCAGGCACGTTCACGCCAGCCTCGGTGAATTCGAGCTTACCCGTGACTTGCTCCAGTGGTGGCAAAGACGGTTCGATGACAAGGCGATTGTTCGTCATCTGGTAAGTACCGTTCAAGCGCGTTTTATCAAGTTCCACCAGTGGCAGCACGAGTTTCAGATCAAGCTTGCCCGCGCCTTCGCCCTGCATGCCATCGGTGAAATGCTCTATATAACCCGACACCGGACTGGTAGCGATGAACTTGAGAAAATCCGGCGTGCCGCCTTCGGCTTCTCCCGTTATCGTCAGTACGCGGCCCGCAGGCTGCGACAGATCCGGCATTTCCGCATGCACTTTCGATAGCCGCACGCCGTAGATGGTGCCGTGGCGCGCCACGATGTCCATGCGTTTGCCGCGAAACGCGAAGTCGCCATCAATGTTTTCAATATTGGGCCAGCCTTCCCCATAGTGCAGCGTGCCACCAGAAATCTTGGCGGTTACAAAAAACGTGCCGCCCTTGTTATCCGCAAACGGAAACTCGCGCAGGTCGCCCTTGACACGAAAACTCACATCGCCGGATGTGCCCGCGAGAAACGCGTTCTCCATCCACGGCCGGGCGCCTCGTGCGACCGTAATCGGCAGATAGCGCATCACACTGCGCGCATCGGCACGCATCAGATTGCCGGTGAGGTCAATGATGCCAGGCTGATCCGGCACCGTACGATAGCTGCCGCTCAAGGTGCCCGCAAGATCAGCGTTGTGGTACGACACGTTCGACAATTTCAGTTCAAAACCCTTGTCTTTAAGGTCACGCGTCCACCCCGCGTGCGCGGTCAATGTGTCGAACTGCAACGGCTCCTTGAACAGATCCGGCAAATCAAGTTTCATCTCCCGCGCCGTCAACTGACTGCTACCGCCTTTTTCCGTGGCATCGAGCATGCCGCTAACGCTTCTGAGACCCGGCAGCACGCCGTAACGATTCATCGCCAGATCTTCGAAGCGGCCGCGCGCACTGTATTTCGCCGGGTCCGGCAACGCGCCTTCCCACTTGGCCTGCACGTCAAACAGACGGCCCTGCGGCGACAGCTCCGCAAGCCGCTTGCGCGTCTCTTGATCGATCGGCAAATGATCAGCCAGCGAAACCAGCGGCGCAATATCAATCGCGTTGGCCTTGATCTCGCCGGCGGCAGGCTGGCCTGTGGCATCCAGCGTTGCTTTTAACGTAAAATCCATCGGCTGCAACTCGAGGTTTCCCGAAGTAGTCAACGCAAGCTGCTGCGTGGAAAACTCAACCGACTTCTGCGTTTTTTTCCAGCCCACGCGCCCGGAGAGATTCGACAGATCCAGTTCAGGCAAGTCCTTGGCAAAGCGCGTGCGCACATTGGAAAGCCGCACATCGGCGGTCAATTCGTGCAGCGACAGTCCCTTGACGCCGGCCCATGCACGCACCGCGCCCGCACCGCGCGGAAACTCGAAGTGAAACGGTATCCACGTGCGCCATGCCGCGATGTCCGCGTAATCCAGTTGCACGAAAACGCGCCCGTTCCATTGCGCAAGATCCTTGAGAGATGCACCGTCAAAATCACCGCGCAGGTCAACCGGGCTCGCTAACTGCGCCGGCGGAATCGCCTTCAAGCCGAACCGGTGATGATGGCCGCGATTGATGAGATGCATGCGCACTTGCTGCAGCGTCAGTGTCGGCGTGCCACGCATCTCATCGGTCCACGCGACAGCAGCATTGTGAATTTCGATATCGCGCTGCGCCAGCAGCCATTCCGAGAATCCGCCTTCGCGACTGTCGCCCGACATTTCTATACCGGCAACGGAAATCACGCCGCGCTTGTCGCGGCGAATGTCGAGCGCCGGTTCGTAAAAATCCAGCGAATGAAACCGCGCACTCCCCGTCGGCACCGACAGCCACGACAAGGTGCTATCGACGCGCTGCAATGTAAGCGCCTCGCGCCCCGACTTGTCGTGCAGCACCACCGATTGCAGCTTAAGCTGGGGGTGCAGGCCATCCCAACTCGCCACGATGCCGCCGATAGTGACTTTTTGTCCGACAGCCTTGCTCACCGACTGCGCAATGGTCTCGCGATAATTCTCGATATTAGGCAACACCCAATAGCGCAATGCCAGCACACAAGCCGCCACGGCCAGCAGCACAGCAAGCACAATCCACACGAGCTTGTGCCAAACCCACGCCGCAACACGCCGCAAGCCATTCATTGCACCCAAGCTGCTGGAATTTGCCGTTATCGCCACCCGTTGCCTGTTAAAATATGAAACACAACAAAGACTTAGCCATCATTGTCATTCTACTTTGTTTCCCTAGCGCATGGAACCCGACCCGAGCCTCATTAACGCGCCAGCCGGCCTTGACGTGGACGCCGCGATAGCTCGCGCCCGGCGTTTTAGCCGTTATCTCGACCGCCTTCTGACGGCCGAACCGCAACTCCTTGAAGGTATAGACCTGTGCACGCCGCTCAAGGTTGCATTTGCGCCAACGGATATTGCAAACGCCATGACGCGTGAAGCACTGCAGCGTGTATTGCGCGGCGCGCGTAAAAAAACCATAGCGGCGCTGATTATTCGTGATCTTGCGGGCTGGGCTAATCTGGCCGAAGTCACGCAGACGATGACGCGGCTCGCCGCGTCCACCATAAATGCCGCGCTCGAATGGGTGACGCGTGATCTTGCGCAAACGCTGGGCAGCCCCCAGGGTAGCAGCAATGCCATCAAAAAAACCCAGCAACTACATGTGATCGGCATGGGCAAGCTCGGCGGTGGCGAACTCAATGTGTCGTCCGACATTGATCTCGTGTTTATTTACCCTGAAGACGGCGACACCGACGGCGCTCGTGTACTGAGTAATCATGAATATTTTTCACGCGCCGGCCGCGCACTGATCGGTTTGCTGGCCGAGTTGACCGCGGACGGTTTCGTGTTTCGCGTCGACATGCGCCTGCGCCCGTACGGCGACAGCGGGCCGCTGGTGGCGAGTTTTGACATGCTCGAAAACTATCTGATCACGCAAGGCCGCGAGTGGGAGCGTTATGCATGGATCAAGGGGCGCGTGCTCACCGGCGATCAGGGCGATGAACTGATGGCGCTGGTTCGTCCGTTCGTGTTTCGCCGGCATCTGGACTTCAGCGCATTCGCGTCGATGCGCGAACTGCACAGCCAGATACGCCGCGAAGTCGAGCGCCGCGATCACGCGGACAACATCAAGCTTGGCCGCGGCGGCATCCGCGAAATCGAATTCATCGCGCAGGTGTTCCAGTTGATACGCGGCGGACACGACGCCGCGTTGCGCCGCCAGCCGACGCTGGACGTGCTGGCGCTGCTTGCCGAGCGCGGTCTGCTGCCGGCGCCCGCAGTAATGGAGTTAACGCAAGCGTATGTTTTTCTTAGGAATTTAGAGCATCGCCTGCAATATCTTGACGACCAGCAAACACATGCACTGCCGCCGCAAACCGAAGATCAGACGCGTATCGCGCACAGCATGGCGTTTGCGGATTACACCGCATTCATGATCATCTTGAGCCGGCATCGCGAAACGGTTGCGCGTCACTTTGACCAACTGTTCGCGCAAACCAGCAGCGAACAACATGCGCTCGCGCCGTTGTGGGCCAATAGCAGTGACGCAGCGTCGGGCATCACACGTCTTGGCGAACTCGGATTTCAACGCGCCGCCGAACTGCAATCGCGCATCGCATACATGCATGATTCCGCGCGCTATCGCCAGATGCCCGCTGGAAGCCAATCGCGTTTTGATCGTCTGATGCCACTCGCCATTGAAAGCGCTGCTGCGGGCCGCAATGCCGATGTAGCACTGGAACGGCTGCTGGTTTTTCTCGAGGGCATCAGCCGCCGCGAATCCTACCTTGCGTTGCTTGAGGAATATCCGCAGGCGCGCGAGCAACTGACTGCGTTGATGCGCGCCAGCCCGTGGGTCGCGCAATATTTGACGCAGCATCCAATCCTGCTCGACGAGCTACTCGATTCACGCACGTTGCACACGCCACCGGACTGGCCGGCGCTGGCCGCATTGTTACGCAGCTCGCTTATAGACACCGAGGGCGATACCGAACGGCAAATGGATGTGCTCCGCCATTTCAAGCACGCGCAAACGTTGCGTCTGGTTGCGCAGGATCTCGCGGATGCACTGCCGCTGGAAACGTTGAGTGATCATTTATCCGATCTTGCGTGCGTGGTACTGGCCGAAACCGTGCGTCTCGCGTGGCAGGGCGTGCGTCAGCGCCATCGCCCGGTTCCCGCGTTCACGGTGATCGGCTACGGCAAGCTCGGCGGCAAGGAACTCGGCTACGCCTCCGATCTCGACCTGGTATTTTTGTATGACGACGACGCACCGGAGGCGGCCGAAAACTACGCGCGCCTCGCGCAACGCATCAGTACCTGGCTCACCAGCACCACGCCGGCCGGACAACTATACGACACGGACCTGCGGCTGCGCCCCGACGGCGAAAGCGGCTTACTGGTCAGTTCGCTGGCGCGGTTTCGTGAGTATCAGTTAGCTCAGGCGTGGGTGTGGGAGCATCAGGCGCTGACGCGCGCGCGCTGTGTCGCCGGCGACACCGTCATCGGCAGCGCATTCGACAGCATCCGCAACGACGTGCTGCGCCGTCCACGTGCATCGCAAATCCTGCGCGGCGAAATCACTGCGATGCGCAAAAAAATGCATGCAGCCCATCCCAACCGCAGCGGCCTGTTCGACGTAAAGCATGACTCTGGCGGCATCGTCGATGTGGAATTTATCGTGCAGTATCTCGTGCTCGGCCACGCTCACCAGCACGCGGCGCTGACGGGCAATATCGGCAATCTGGCGCTGCTCAAGCTGGCCGCACAACTGAATCTGATTGACGAACCACAGGCCAATGCCGCATACACGGCTTACCGTGAATTCCGGCGACTACAACACACGCTGCGTTTGCAGGGCGAAGCTTACGCGCGCGTTCCGCACGAATCGGTCAGCAGACATACCGCTGCCGTGCGCGCGCTATGGCAACAGGTGATGGCAATCCCGCCGCTTGCGAAAGCCGCACCGGCAAGCTAATTCAGACCGCGCGCGGTTCCGTACGCGGGCACACCATCGCGAAGTCCCAGCAACCTGTAGGCAATAACCTGCCCCTTGCCCCGCACGTTCAGCGATTCCGGCCCGTCGAATTCATACATCGTGCGCATGCGCTGATACGTGGAAACATCAACCAGTACTGCCCCCTCACCCGCTTCATCGGTAACGCGACTGGCAAGATTGACCGTATCGCCCCACAGATCGTAAATAAATTTCTTGATGCCAATCACGCCTGCCACCACCGGCCCGGTACTCAAACCGATATGCAATTTGAGGCGCACATCCCCGATGGGCGGCAGTGTTTCCATGAAAGCCAACATGTCGAGCGCCATGCTTAACATGGCATGGGTATGCTCAAATCCGCCGGTTGTGAGTTCGCGTCCCTGACGCTCAATCAGGCCGCCGGCCACCATGTAGGCATCGCCGATGGTTTTAATTTTTTCAAGTCCGTATTTTTCCGCCAATCCATCAAAGTGCGAGAAAACACAGTTGAGTGATTCCACGATAACGATAGGCGGCTGATCGCCAGCCAACCGGGTAAAATCCTTGATATCGGCAAACATCACCGTGACATCCGCAAAGCCGTCGGCAATGGTCGCGTGACTCGCTTTCAACCGGTTTGCGATGGAAACCGGGAGAATGTTCAGCAGTAAACGCTCGGATTTTTCCTGCTCCGCCTGCAACAGAACATGTTGCTCATTGAGCGCGGCCTGCAATTTTTCCCGCTGCCGCATAAAGTACGTCACCAACACATAAATGATGGACGACATCGCGACGAAATTCAGCGCGAAGAACACCGCAATCGACTGCATGGTGACGTTCTTGGGCAACTCGCTCGCGAGATAGAAATCGAATACGCCGGATATCGCAGCTAAAATCACATAGGCGACAAACCAGGGAATAGACTCACGCGCGCCATACACCAGGATCGCGCCGATCGGCGCCAGCAACGCCCACAGCATGACGCCCGACGAACTCACATAACTGCCGATACTCCACTGCATCACGAACGGCACAAACAAAAACAGGCTGAGTTGAATCAGGCGAAACAGATCGAAATTAAGCGTCCAAAGATAAATCGCCAGCGAAATAGCCGTCGCGAGGATGTAAACCAGGGGCACTGTCGCAGAAAACTTGATGCCCATCGCATGGTAGATCACCAGCCACAACATCGACCCGAAGCCCATCGCGGCACTGGCGAAGATCAACAGTGTTTTTCGCAGCTTGTCCTGCTCGCTGTCCGAAGCTGATATGGCGCGGCTGCCAAGATCGTTCAGTCGATGACGAAGCCGTTGAATCACACATACTCCTGAATCGGGTTTGATGGGCTTGCTGAGCGCACTTGGGCGTGCTGCATTCTAATATGAAGCTTACCTGATTCGCCATGTCTGAAAACACGCCTCCGGCGCTGGCTGATGCGCCCGTTATCATCCATCATCGGCAAATACGCTAAAATAGTGCTCCGATTGAATCTTGATGGAGCATTTCATGTCGATGGCAGACCGCGATGGTCACATCTGGTACGATGGCAAGCTGGTGCCGTGGCGCAATGCCACCACCCATGTACTCACGCATTCGCTGCACTATGGCCTCGCGGTATTCGAGGGCGTGCGCGCCTATAACACCGTTAAGGGCACCGCGATTTTCCGGCTAAGAGAGCATACCCAGCGGCTGCTGAACTCTGCGCATATTTATATGATGAAAATTCCGTACAGCCTCGACACGCTGATGGAAGCGCAAAAGGAAGTGGTACGTGCCAACAAGCTCGAATCGTGCTACCTCCGGCCCATTGCGTTCTACGGCTCGGAGAAAATGGGCGTGTCACCCAAAGGCAACTCGGTGCATGTCGCTGTCGCAGCGTGGCCGTGGGGCGCCTATCTCGGCGCGGAAGCGATTGAAAAAGGCATCCGCGTGAAAACGTCATCGTATGCGCGGCACCACGTCAACGTATCGATGACCCGCGCCAAGTATTCAGGCACCTACGCCAACTCGATCCTGGCCAACCTTGAAGCCACAGAACACGGTTACGACGAAGGCCTGCTGCTGGATGTGGATGGCTTCGTCGCTGAAGGCTCCGGCGAAAACCTGTTCATGGTGAAAGACGGCAAAATATACGAGCCGGAGCTGAACAGCGCGCTGATCGGCATCACCCGAGAATCGATCATCACACTGGCGCAAGACATGGGCTACACGGTTGGCACCAAGCGCATCACGCGAGATGATTTATACATCGCCGATGAGGCCTTTTTCACGGGTACCGCCGCCGAAGTCACACCGATACGCGAACTGGACGGCCGCACCATCGGCAGCGGACAACGTGGCCCGATAACCGCCAAACTGCAAAAAGCATTTTTCGATTGCGTCAACGGCAAGTCTGAAAAGCACGCCGACTGGCTGTCGCCGGTGGCTGCGTAAAAAACCGGGGTAATGGCAATGGCCGAGGCACAGAACCAGAGCGACAACAAATTGCGGCATATTGAGGTCACTGCGGCAGATTTGCCGCTGCATTGTCCGACGCCGGCGATGCTGCTGTGGAATGCACACCCGCGCGTGTTCATGCCGATTGAAAAAACCGGCGAAGCGCTGTGCCCGTATTGCGGCACAAAATACACGCTTAAGGGCGGGTCGGCCGGAGCCGGTCACGGTGCTGGCCACTAGCCGCCACCGGCAACACGCTATCCGATGAAAATCCTCGTCGTCGCCCCATCCTGGGTCGGCGACACCGTCATGGCACAGCCGATGTTCAGGCTGCTGCATAAGCGCCACGCTAATCTTTCGATCGACGTACTCGCGCCACCGTTTACGCTGCCGCTATTGTCACGTATGCCAGAAGTGCGCCGTGGCATTGTTGCGCGTTTTGACCACGGCGAACTGCGATTAAATGAACGCCGAAGGCTCGCACGCGAACTGCAAATCGAGCATTACGATCAGGCCATCGTGCTGCCGAACTCATTGAAGTCCGCATTGATTCCCATGCTGGCAAAAATTCCGCTGCGCACCGGCTTTCGCGGCGAAATGCGTTATGGCTTGCTGAACGACTTACGCCGGCTGGATGAAAAAGTGCTGCCGAAAATGGTAGAACGCTTTGCCGCGCTGGCGTTGGATCGCGGGACAGCGCTATCGCATCCGCTGCCGTTTCCATGCCTTTCAGCCAATACGGAAAATACAAAAATAATCATTCAAAAACATATACTTACAGAAGACAAACCTATCGCGGTTTTTTGCCCCGGCGCGGAATACGGCCCTGCCAAACGCTGGCCTGCCGAATATTTCGGCACACTCGCAAAACAGACTTCAGAAAAAGGTTACGCCGTGTGGCTGATCGGTTCACCGAAAGACGCAGCCGTCGGCGAAGACATCGTGCGCGCCAGTGGCGGCACCTGCGTCAATCTGTGCGGCAAGACATCGCTCGACGATGCGATTGATTTAATCGCCACCGCGGCACTCGTCGTGACCAACGATTCGGGATTGATGCATGTCGCCGCAGCACTCGACCGGCCAATGCTCGCGCTCTACGGCTCCAGCAGCCCCGCTTTCACACCGCCGCTATCGTACAAAGCGCACATCGTCAAAATCGATATCGAATGCAGCCCGTGTTTCAAACGCGAATGCCCGCTGGGGCATTTCAACTGCATGCGGCAACTGACGCCCGATCAGGTATTAGCGAATTTCCCTGACGGACGCAAAACTCAATCCGGTTGATAGCCGGATATCTTCACCGCCAGCGCGAATTTATCGAGATACGCGTTCACGCGCGCGGTGGCTTCCGCTGCACTGGAACCATTGGCGACCAGGCCGGCGGTCGACAAACGATTGCGCACGTCGGTCTGCTTGACGATCTGGCTCAATTCAATGCTCAGAAATTCTGCGACTGGTTTAGGTGTGCCCGCAGGAACTGCTGCCGCCACCCAGCCCGCTACATCAAAGCCTTTGAATCCCGATTCGGCCACCGTTGGCACATCGGGGGTATCCGCCAGACGCGATGCGCCGGTCACTGCAAGCATCTTGAGCTTGCCTGAATTCACCAACGGTCGCGTGCCGGCAACCGAATCCCACAACACCTGAACACGCCCATTCACCACATCGGGATGCGCGGCAGGGCCGCCCTTGTACGGCACATGCAGCACGTCGATGCCCGCGCCGTTTGTGAGCAACGCAATGCCCAGATGCGACAGTGTTCCCGCGCCATATGAGGCAAAGCTCACTTTCGACGGCTGTTTTTTGGCCAACGCCACCAGGTCCGCAACCGAGCGCCCCGAAAACCCCGCGCCGGCCACAATGCATTGGGGTATTTCCGCCAGAACCGTGCGCAACGACAAATCTTTGCGCGGATCGTACCCGAGGTTGAGCCGCGTGTTCGGCGCAACCGCCAGTTCGGTGCTGGCGGCAATCGCGATGGTGTAACCGTCGGGATTCGCCTTGCTGACATAGGCCGCGCCCAATGTCGCGCCTGCACCGGGCCGATTCACAATCACCACCGATTGCCCCGTACGTTCGCGAAGTTTGTCACCCACCACGCGCGCTGCGATGTCGGTGCCGCTGCCCGCCGGAAAACTGACGAGAAACTGTATCGGTTTCGAGGGAAATGGTTGCGCAGCCGCCGTTACCGCAGCACCGCCGCATACGGCGCCGCAGATCACCAGCACAAATTTCAAGCACCGGCGATCATGCGCGCGCATCAGTCGTTGCCTGCGTATTTGCCCGCAGTCTCCGGGAACAAATTCTTCACGATCTTGAATTTGGTCACGTCCACCGTGCCGTCCATGTGCAGGTACATCGACGCGTCGCGATACAGTTTCTCGATACCGAAATCGAGCATCATGCCGTTGCCGCCATGCAGTTCCACCGCATGTTTGCACACTTCGAGCACTGCTTCCGAAGCATACATCTTCACCATATTGCACAGCACCTCGGCGTCCGGCGCTTTGGCATCGACGGCGCGCGATGCTTCCAGCAACAACGAGCGCACAGTACAAATTTTAGTGGCCATTTCCGCGAGGCGGATCGCGGTAGCCTGGTGCTTGATCAGCTTCTTGCCGCCTTGCGTGTAATCGTGAACGTACTTCACGGTTTCCTCATACGCGCGCACGCCTACGCCAAGATTTTTAGAGCCCTGAATAATTTTTCCGGGACGGAAATACACGCCCGCTTTCGTCAGCGCAATATCCTCCACCAGGCAATGATCCAGCGGCACCGCCATGTCTTCAAAAACCATTTCGCCGTTGTTCATGAAGCGCCCGCCGAGTGTTTCATTGCACCGCGCCACCGAGAAGCCTTTGGTTTCGCGCGGCACCAGAAAACACGAGGTGCCCTTGGTCATGCCCGCGCCCGGCTTGGTGGTCGCGTACACCACATACAAACTCGCATCGTAGCCATTGCTGATGAATTGTTTACGGCCGTTGATCACCCATTTGTCGCCTTTTTTCTCGGCGCGAGTGTGCATCATGGCTTCGGGCACATCGTACGGCAGCCATCGGTCGGATGCGCCGCGCGGCTCGGTCAGGCAATGCGCCAGCAAAAACTGCGAATCCGCCATGATCTTGGGAAACCAGATTTTCTTCAGATGCTCCGGCAGAATGTTCCGCAGCAGCACAGACACTTTCCATTGCTGCACCATTTTCTCGGCAATGCCGCAATCACCGCGCGAAATTTCCTCGGAGATCACCGCAAAGGTGAGCGTCTCGGTTGCCGGATCGAGCGCGATGCCGCCGTACTCCTCAGGCACACCCAGCGTGCGGATGCCGATTTCGTGCGCGACATCGAGAATTTTTCGGGGTAAACGCCCTTCCGGCTTCATGCTCCATTCGGCCTGCCAGTTCTGCCGCGTGAATGGAATAATGTGCTCGTTGACAAATTTGCGCGTGACATCGCGCATCATCAATGTTTCTTCGGACAAGCCTCTTTCGTTGTAAATCATTTTTATACGTCCCTTTTTGTTCCCACGCTCACGTGCGTATTATTCAGCCTTCAAACCAATCGCCTTGATCACCTTGGCGTTCTTCACCAGCGAATCGGCGATTACCTTGCGAAATTCTTCGGGCGTGCCGGTGACTACTTCCGTTGCTTGTGTGGCAAGCAGATTTTTCACCTCCGGCAAGTTCGCCGTCTTGATCACAGCTGCGCGCAACTTTTCGACGATGGGACGCGGCGTGCCTTTCGGAATAAAAAATCCCTGCCAGCCGCTGTAGTCAAAGCCAGGAATGGTTTCCGCGATTGGCGGAATGTTACCCATCAGCGGCGAGCGGCCCGGCAGGCTGTGTCCAATCGCGCGTACTTTGCCGCCATTAACATGCGACATCACTGCCGGCGCGGGCGTCAACGTCCAATGCGATTCGCCGGCGATCACGGCGGCCACCGATGGTCCACCACCTTTGTACGGCACATGCACGGCCTGCATGTTGGCAACCGACATGAAATAGGCGCCCGACAAATGGCTTTGCGAACCGGCGCCGGCGGAGGCCATATTGAGTTGTCCCTGCTTGGCATTGGCAAGCGATATCAGCTCTTTGACCGACTTGACTGGCTGCGAGGGATGCACCACCAGCACGTTCGCCGTCACCGCGAACTGCGACACGTAGTCGTAATCCCTGGTCGGATCGAAACTCGGATTTTTTTGCAGTAGCACCGCTACGGTTGATGCAGCAGTCGTCGCACTGATCAGCGTGTAGCCGTCGGGCGCGGCGTTCTTGGCGATTTCCATGCCCACAATACCGCCGGCACCGGCGCGATTGTCGATCACCAATTGTTGGCCGATGATATCGCTCATTTTATTGCCGATGATGCGGCTTAGCGTATCGACCGAACTGCCGGGTGCGTTCGGCACCAGCATGCGAATCGGGCGGCTTGGATAATTGGCGGCCGACTCTGCGGCAGCAGCACCAGCGCTGATCGCAGCCGCAGCCACGCAAAGTCCGGCGGTGAGTATCTGTTTGGTATGCATGATTTCAATTCATCCTCGTAAAATTGCGCATCAAAACGTGCGCTCGGTTAATCGGCAAAAAAATAGGCAGCCAATCGCTGGCAGGTGTTACATGAGTGGCGCGGAAGTGGCAGACAAGGGGCGAATTGTTACCTTTCTGCGAGTCGAACGCAATCACCAGGAGCATCGTCGAGAAAATCCTGTAACTATCTGAATTTGATAGAATAACATTACTCAATAGCCTGCCCGCCATGGTAAAAAAAACGCTCTACGCCAATTCTCATGAGGCCGAGGCCGCGTTCTACGAGGCCTTCGGCAAAAGCGATCTCGACGCGATGATGTCGGTGTGGGCCGACGAGGATGAAATTTACTGCGTGCATCCGGGCGGGCCACGCATATCGGGCGTCGAGAAGGTGCGCGAGAGCTGGCGCAGACTTTTTACCAATGGGCAAACCCTCAGCTTTCAACTGCGCGCGCGCCACGAAATTCACGGCATGATGGTCGCCGTCCACAGCGTTTACGAACAGATCACCGTGGCCGGCGAAGGCCCCGCGCGCAACCCGATGCTGGCGACGAATATTTATCTGCGCACCGATCGCGGCTGGCGCATGGTGGCGCATCACGCGTCGCCTGCACCGGCGGCGCCTGCAGCAACTTCGACGTCAGATACTGAAACAAAACGCGCACCGAAAACACTTCACTGACAGCGGCACTGCAATCGCCCGCGTTACGTCACGAGCTGCAAGCGATCACAGTGCGAACTCTCCCCGCACGAACCGCGCATAACGCAAGGTATAATTCGCACACCGCATGTCATCGCTGCCTGTGTCTGCGCCCCCATCGTTTAATTTACATAACTATTTGTTTTTAAAGGATATTTTATGAGTCTCCCGGATTTCGGAAACCCCGACGTTATCGTTGTCGGCGCGGGTAACGCCGCCGCATGCGCGGCTCTCGCTGCGCGCGAACAAGGCGTGAACGTCATCATGCTGGAAGCAGCACCGATCGATGATTGCGGCGGCAACAGCCGCTACACCGGCGGCCTGATGCGCGTGGTTTATAACGGCGTTGATGACCTCGCGCAAATCATTCCCGAACTCACCGAAGAAGAAAAGAAAACCCACGACTACGGCTCGTACACGTCGGATGCGTACTTCGACGACATGGCACGCATCACGCAGGAGATGACCGATCCTGATCTGTGCGAGATTCTGATTCGCCGCAGCTTCGACACCACCGTGTGGCTGCGCAAAAAAGGCGTGAAGTTTCAGGCGAGCTACGGCCGCCAGTCGTACAAAATCGACAACAACACGCGCTACAAATTCTGGGGTGGACTCGCCGCAGAAACCTGGGGCGGCGGCGAAGGCTTGGTCGCCAACGAACACAAAGCCTGCGAGCGCGAAGGCATCAAAATTTTTTACGAAACGCCCGCGATCTCACTGTTGACCGACAACGACAACAACGTGCTCGGCGTGCGTGCACGTCACAAAGGCCAAAACGTCGATATCAAGGCCAAGGCAGTTATCCTCGCTTGCGGCGGTTTTGAATCCAGCGCGGAAATGCGCGCGCGGTATCTTGGCCCGGGCTGGGATCTGGCGAAAGTTCGCGGCACGCGCTACAACACCGGTCTCGGCATCAAAATGGCGCTCGACATCGGCGCGATGGCGTATGGCCACTGGTCGGGCTGTCACGCGGTGGGCTGGGATCGTAATTCGCCGCCGTTCGGCGACCTGGCGGTGGGCGATCAATTCCAGAAGCACAGCTATCCATGGGGCATCATGATCAATGCCGAAGGCAAGCGCTTCTGCGACGAAGGCGCCGATTTCCGCAACTACACCTATGCCAAGTACGGCCGCGTGATCATGAATCAACCGGGCATGTTTGCCTGGCAGGTGTTTGATTCGAAAATTATTCCCGCGCTGCGCGACGAATATCGCATCAAGCGCGTAACCAAAGTGCGCGCCAACACACT
>JBEBHE010000520.1:0-1790 GCA_040081205.1 Burkholderiales bacterium
TTTTATGAATACCAATCTGAGCGACATTGAAACGCCCGCATTACTACTGGACAGGGGGCGGCTCGACCGCAATCTGGCGCGCTTGCGCGGCAAATTCGCCGCGCTCGGCGTGGCGCTGCGTCCGCATGTGAAGACGGCCAAGTGCTGGGAAGTCGTGCGCCGGGCGCGTGAAGGGCAGCCGGGTGGCATTACGGTTTCCACTTTGAAGGAAGCGGAGCAGTTTTTTGCGCAAGGCGTGACGGACATTCTGTACGCCGTCGGTATCGCGCCCAACAAACTCGCGCACGTGGCGGCGCTGCGCGGCAAAGGCGCCGATATCACCATCATTCTAGACAGCGTTGCGTCGGCGCGGATGGTGGTGGCCGCGGCGCACGAGTTCAAGGTGGATTTCCCGGCGCTCATCGAAATCGACAGCGACGGTCACCGCTCGGGCGTGCAACCGGGCGCATCAACGCTGCTGGAGATCGGGCGTGTTCTCGGGCCGCAGTTGCGCGGCGTGATGACGCATGCAGGCGACTCTTACAACTGCACGTCGGTGGATGCGATCCGCGCCATGGCGGAGCGCGAGCGCGCGGCGGCGGTGCAGTGTGCGGACGAACTGCGGCGCGGCGGCCTGTCGTGTGCAGTGGTGAGCGTGGGTTCGACACCCACCGCAACGTACGGCGAATCTTTTGCGGGTGTGACCGAAGTGCGCGCCGGGGTCTTCATGTTCTTTGATCTGGTGATGGCGGGGCTGTCGGTCTGCACCATCGACGATATCGCGGTATCGGTGCTGACTTCGGTCATCGGCCATCAGCCGGAAAAAGGCTGGATCATTACCGACGCAGGCTGGATGGCGTTGTCGCGCGATCGCGGCACGGCGAGCCAGAAAATCGATCAGGGTTATGGCGTGGTGTGCGATGTCGATGGCTGGCCCATCGATAATTTGATCGTAGCGGGCGCGAATCAGGAGCACGGCATTATTTCCACGCGCGACGGCACGCCGGTGGATGGTTCGCGCTTTCCGGTCGGCACGCTGTTGCGCGTGCTGCCCAACCATGCCTGCGCCACATCGGCGCAGCATGACGGCTATCACGTGGTCCATGGTTCGCCGCGGATCGAAGCTTGGTGGCCTCGCTTCAGCGGCTGGTGAAGCGTTGTTGGCACGGTGTGTTGTGTAATGGTTCAACGGCTTAATGAAAATCCCGCGACGCTGTTGCTAGTGCGCCCAGCAGTCGCGTGTGATCGGTGAGCCGGTGCGCGACCAGATGAATCACGTCGCCTTCGCATTGCAGTTTCCCTGCGACGCCCATCAGCCGCGATCCCAGCAGTTCGCGCCGCTGTTTTTCGACGAGATGATTCCATACGACGACGTTGATGGTGCCGGTTTCGTCTTCGAGCGTTACAAAAACAACGCCGCTGGCGGTGCCGGGACGCTGGCGGCAGGTGACGATGCCGGCGGTGCGCACGTTGTCGCCATTGGTGAATTGTGCAAGTTGCGCTGCGGTGACGAGTTTCATGCGTTGCAGGCGCGGGCGCAGCAGCGCTAACGGATGACGGCCCAGCGTGAGGCCGGTGCTGGTGTAGTCGGCGATGATATCCTGTCCTTCGCTGGGGGCGGGTAGTTGCGGCAGTGCTTCGAGGATGGGTGCATTCAGTTGCAATTGATCTCGTAATTGCGGCAGAGTTTCGATACCGGCAGCGAGCCAGTGCGCATTGCGCCGGTGGCCGGCGAGTGCAGCGAGCGCGCCGGCGGCGGCGAGACGGTGCAGGTCGCTTTGGTTTAGTGCAGAGCGCTGGGAGAAATTATC
>JBEBHE010000024.1:0-24832 GCA_040081205.1 Burkholderiales bacterium
ATGCTGCCCGGTGGTGCTGAGCGTCGAAAATACGACTGAGATATTTCCTGCGATGAAATCCACCATCAGCGGCGCGCTGCCCTTATACGGCACATGCACCAGCTTCACGCCCGCTACGCTGCTGAAATACTCGGTGGTGAGATGTACGCCGGTAGCAATGCCCGGCGTGGCGTAGACCATCTGTCCAGGCCTTGACTTGGCAAGCCTCACCAGATCGGCAACAGAGCGCGCGGGAATGGAAGGATGTACATGCAGCACATAAGGCACCACGGTGAGCAGAATAACCGGTGCAATGTCCTTCACCGGATCGTAAGGCACATTCACTTTCGTCACCGGCAGCACCGCCAGCGAACTGATGGTTCCCATCGCAAGCGTGTAGCCGTCGGCGGGGGCGCGCAACATGGCTTCCGTGCCGATCAGACTGCCTGCCCCCGGACGATTGTCAACGATCACCTGCTGCTTCAGCGCCTCGCCCAGCTTCGGCGCGACGTGGCGCGCAACGATATCGGTGTCGCCTCCGGGCGTGTACGGCACGATGAGGCGTATGGGCTTTACCGGGTACGTTTGCGCGCCCGAGCCAACCGCAAAGACAAGCAGCAGCATCGGTACGAGAATCAGTACAAAATTGAGTGGGCGGATCATGGAACGCCTAAAATCAAATCGTCAAAGGGTCCGGTTCACATAGAAAGTCTACATCACTTCCCTCGCTCCAACTCCACCAACCGCGCCTCCAATTGCGTAATCTTTTCCCGCGCACGCAACAGCACCGCGCGCTGCACATCGAATTCCTCGCGCGTCACCAGATCGAGTTTCGCAAAGGTGGATTGCAGCAGCGCACGCATATTTTTCTGCACATCCGCCGCCGGGGTATTGGCTAGCAATTCGTTGATTTTTTTGTTGATGTCGTCGAGCAGGCGGTTGTCCATACTGGTCCTTGTGGGCGGTAACGGGGGTAGTCTAACAAACTGCCGCGATACGATACTCGCCCCGTTTCGCTATCCTGTGCGATGCACGCCAATACACATAAAAAAAGCCGCCCGAAGGCGGCTTTTCTTGTCACGAGTGCTGTTTAGAACGTCTTGAGGTAGGACAGCAGGAACTTACCTTTGCTCACGTCCTTGAAGCCCGCCGTCGGGCCGGATGTACCGGGCACAACGCCGGTATTACCCCAGCAATACGCATTGGTGCCGCCAGCCGAGCTGCACGTGCCAGACGTGTTGGTGTCGGAATAGGCGGCAGTAATGGTGCCGAAGCCGATATCCTTGCTCACACCCAGCTTCCAATCAGTGTAATTGGCGTCAGTGAGAGCGGCTGTTGCAACAGAACGTCTGACTTTCTGGTGCCCGACGTGACCTATCAAGGTCCAGCCGCTGCCCATATCGTAGTTGGCGTTCAATTCCAGATAGCCAGAACCGCGTGTTTTCTCGTTACCGGCGGCACCGCCATACCAGCCGATGAAGTGACTGGACGTTGCGTGCGAGTATTTGGCGGTCAGCCACTTGTAACCGAGCGCGGCATAAAGCTCCTGCGTGTTCGGATTGGCCAGCACCGTCGGAATCGCCGAACCCTTGCCCGGATAGTTGTAGGTGATGTAACCGAAATCATAGTTCCAGTCGCCGCCGCCAAATGAATTTTTGTAGCCGCCATACACGTCGATTTCCACGCGGCCACTGCCCGTAAAGTCCTTGACCCAGGAAATCGACGATGCCCAAGCACCGATATAAAAACCGCTTCCATGCAAATAGTCTATGCCGCCCTGAATGGCTGGACGCCCGTGCGTTTGGCTAACACCACGGAACAGATAGTCGGAAGTAACCCCAACGTTAAAGCTAAGGGGCGACGCCGGCGCAGCAGGTGCGGCGGCGGGCGCAGCAGGCGCCGGTGTTTGCGCGAAGGCAGTGGATACTGCAAAAACGCCGGCAACGGCACCACTAACAATAAGTTTACGCATGATGATGATCCTCTTATTAAACAGTTCTGAAAATGTAGAAGGCAATATCTCTAAGCAAATCCCGAGCCTGCTTTCGGTCTCCGCTGTTACGTGATTCATTTTAAGCTGCATAACGTATGTGGCGAGCGCATGTCCCTCATTCACAAAGCATTTTCATCGGCTTGTTGCGCAAATAACAATGCCTCGAAGTCGCGCACTATTTTGTAGCGCGTTCGTTTTTCATTTAATCCGGAAATCAGCACTGCAATAGTGCAAAACAAAATACATTCGCACCGATAAAGTGCGCTGCATTTTGATTACCCCCGACTAACAGTCTGTTTTTATTGAGTTAAATATACCTGGTACGGTATGTGCAATAGCCAAGGTGTGCATTTATCGTAAATCATAGTCGTATCGAATTTTTATCAGTAAATTTTTTGATTGAGCACATCAAGGGGAAATCATGAAACTCGTAACGGCAATTATTAAACCATTCAAGCTCGACGAAGTACGCGAGGCGCTGTCTGCCATCGGCGTGAGCGGCGTAACGGTCACCGAAGTAAAAGGCTTCGGACGACAGAAAGGCCACACCGAGTTATATCGTGGCGCGGAATACGTGGTGGATTTTCTGCCCAAGGTAAAACTGGAAGTCGCCATCAAGAGCGAGATGCTCGAGCAGGCGATTGAGGCCATCGAAAAAGCGGCCAACACCGGCAAGATCGGCGACGGGAAAATTTTTGTCTGTGAACTTGAGCAGGTTATCCGCATCCGTACCGGCGAAACCGGCGCGCAAGCGCTATAAGGGGAAATGAAATGAAACGACTCGCAATATTCTTTTCGACGTTGGCGATGCTGCTTTGCACGGGGCTTGCGCTGGCACAAGATAAGCCTGCTGAAAAAGCGGCAGAACCCGCTGCCGCTACAGCACCCGCTGCAGCGGCAGCAACAGTGGCAGCAGCTCCCGCGGCAGCGCCTGCCGCAGCCAAATCCACCACCAACAAAGGCGATATCGCGTGGATGCTGATCTCCACCGCGCTGGTGCTGATGATGAGCGTGCCGGCGCTCGCGCTGTTTTACGGCGGCATGGTGCGCGCGAAAAATATGTTGTCGGTGCTCATGCAGGTATTCGTGGTGTTCTCACTAATTACCGTGCTTTGGTGCATTTACGGCTACAGCCTCGCGTTTACCGAGGGTAACGCCTTTATCGGCGGCTTTGACCGGCTGTTCCTGAAAGGCACCGTGATTGATGCGGTAAAAGGCGAATTCGCCACAGCAGCAACGTTCAGTAAAGGCGTGGTCATACCCGAGCTGGTGTTCGTGGCGTTCCAGGCGACGTTTGCCGCTATCACCTGCTGCCTGATCCTCGGTGCGTTCGCCGAGCGTATCAAGTTCTCCGCCGTGCTGATTTTCATGGTGATCTGGTTCACCTTCAGCTATCTGCCGATCGCACATATGGTGTGGTTCTGGCCGGGTCCGGATGCCTACACCGACGCCAAACTGGTCGATAAACTAAACGCAACCGCAGGCTTGCTGTGGCAGTGGGGCGCGCTGGATTTCGCGGGTGGCACGGTGGTGCATATCAACGCCGGCATTGCCGGACTGGTGGGCGCCTACGTCGTTGGCAAGCGTATCGGTTTTGGCCGCGAAGCGATGAAACCGCACAATCTGACCATGACCATGATCGGCGCATCGATGCTGTGGGTAGGCTGGTTCGGATTCAATGCCGGCTCCGCATTGGAAGCCAACAACATCGCCGCGCTGGCCTTCATCAACACCTTCCTCGCCACGGCGTGTGCGGTGTTGTCCTGGACCTTCGCCGAGTGGCTGTTCAAAGGCAAGCCTTCGATGCTGGGTGCAGCTTCCGGCGCCGTCGCGGGCTTGGTGGCGATCACGCCGGCGGCAGGTAACGTCGGCATCATGGGCGCATTCGCCATCGGCACCATTGCCGGCATCGTCTGCTTGTGGGCTGTCAACGGCCTGAAGAAAATGCTCAAAGCCGATGATTCGCTGGATGTGTTCGGCGTGCATGCGGTGGGCGGCATCCTCGGTGCGTTGCTCACCGGCGTATTCAACTCACCCGCGCTCGGCGGCCCCGGCTTCCCCAACAACTGGTTTGAAGGCAAGCCCGGCTTCGGCAGCATCCTGGATCAGGTCATTATCCAAGCGCAAGCCGTCGGCGTCACGGTGCTGTGGACTGCCGTGGTTGCCTTCATCGCCTTCAAGGTTGCAGACCTGATCGTCGGCCTGCGCGTCACCGAAGAAGAAGAGCGCGAAGGCCTCGACATCAACTCGCATGGCGAGACGGCGTATCACGTGTAGTTGTTGTAACAGGAAAGCGTAACCTCCTCCCTGCGCTTTCTGCTGGTCGGGGCGTCCGGTTGAAAAACCGGACGCCCTTTTTTATTGCGGTTTTGCCGACACCTTGGCAGCCCACGCCTCGATCCACGCGCGATCAACGCGGCCGCTTTTCACTTCGGCTTTATGTGCGGCGTCAAAGAAATAGCTCTTCGGCAGTTCACCGCGCCAGGATTTGTCCACTGCGTAACGTACTCGCTCGCTGAACGCATCGGCGAACACCCATTTCTGCACGGCGCCCGGCGGATACTTCGCGAAGAACGCATTGATCATTACACGGTCGGCAGGCGCATCGGTGGACACCAGCACAATCGGCAACGACGGGCGCTTGCGCTTCACCGCGTTCCACTCCGCCATTTCATCTCGGCACGGCTCGCAGTGCAGCGACCAGAAGGCCAGCACAAAGGGCCTGCCCGCGTGTGCCTTGCGTATGGATGCAAGGCTGGCCGCGTCGAACGGCAACAACGCCGCTGCTGCAGGTGATGCGCCTTGCGTCCACCGGGGCACAAAACCGAGCCCCGCATAAGCATATGTTTTTAATATAAATACTCTGCGGTTCATGGCAATACTACCGTGGTCGTAAAACCTTCGCGTTGCGTATTCCAGAAGGCATAAAAGCGTCCACCGTGTTCCAGTACCCGAGGTTGATCGGACGCGCCTGCGGTTGCAAGCAAATCGCGTTCGTGCCAACTGTCACCGCCATCGTGCGAAAGCATCGTGCGCAGGCGCGAGCGCGTACCGTCGAATTCTTTCCACACGACGACGACGCGTTTACCGCTGGCCGCAAGATCCGCGTGCGCCGCCGACTCGCCGCCCACACGCCGCAGCGCATCCACCCCGCCCTCACCATTCATGCGCAACCTTCCATAGAACACACCGGCGCGCTTCGCGCCTTGCGTGAACCACACCGCGTGCAAACGGCCGGCGGCGTCCGCCGCCAACGAGGGGCCGTGGTGCGGGCAAACATCCACCGCCCATTCGTCAACCGTGGCTCTGCGCACCGTGCCCGTGCGCCCGTCCGCGTGCATCAGTGCCAGCGCGTGATCGCGCACGTTGGGCTCGAACACGTGACGCCACAATGCCAGCACGCTGCCATCGTGACGCGGCAGCAGGGCGATGCGGCAACATTCGCAACTGTGATCTGCGAGTTTGAAATCGCCACGGAAGCTGGCACCCTGATTGTCGGAGACCGCGAAATACACCGCCGCACCGCGATACTTTGCACCCTTGCCTGCCGCGACCATGTCGCGCTTGTCGATCCATGCAATAAAGATTTTGCCATCGCGCGTCACCGTCAGCGCATCAAAACGGTGAGTGATCTCCTGCCGGTCGGTATGCACCGTTACCGGCGGGCTAAACGTCTTGCCGCCATCGACGGAACGCGCAAAACGAATATCGCCGGTATAGGGCTTCGACAGCGGCTTGGTCCAGGTGACATACACCTCGCCACGCGCACCGAACGCAATCTTCGGACGGGCGTCGCCTTCCGCGCCGATGGATTCCGGCACCGGGTTAACGCGGCGCGGCGACGACCACGTCTTGCCCGAGTCGGACGAACGACGCACGATGACATGCCCGCCATCCGCACCAGCCGCCCACAAATCACCCGTAGCATCGAAAGCAGCCGACGCGGCCATTTGCAGACGCGGCACTTTTGCCGCCGCATTTTTGCCGCTACCGTGTCCTGCGTGCTCATCGTGCGCAAAAGCGATGCCACCAAGCACATTAGCGAAAGCCAACAGCAGCGCAGCGGCCAGTCTCACCATTTAGCCTCCAATCCGACGTACAGCGTCCGCGGCAGTCCCGGTGACAGCACCGGCAGGTTATTAGATACTTGTGCGCTGTCCGCATAACGCCGGTCGGTCAGATTATAGAGACTGCCCTTGATCGAGACATCCTTCGCAATCGGCCAGTTCGCGCGCAGATTGAACAAATCATGTCCACCATATTTCTGGGTATTGGCGGCATCCAGCCAGTAGGCGCCCAGACGCACCCATTCCAGTTGCACGCGCGCGTCTTTTTGCGGTTGCCAGGTCAATCGGGTATTGGTCATCACACGCGGCGCCGCCTCGATTTCCTTGCCAGTAAAGTTGCCGTTGTTTGTTACCCAATCTGCGTACGTATGCTTAGCATAAGAAAACGCGGCATCCACCCGAAAGTGTCCGGTAACAGGCACCCCCGCGCCAATTTCAATCCCGCGATGACGCGTCTTGCCGGCATTGACTGTAGTGCTGAGCGTCGTCACCGGATCACGCTGCGACACGATGTCGTCTTTTTTGGTAAGGTCATACACCACCGCATCGTAGGAAAAAGCGCCCGCATTGCCGCGCAATCCCACTTCGACTTGATCCGCCTTGATGGGCTTCAACGCGGAGGACGCCGCAGCAGACGCATTAGCCGCCGCTGCGTTAGCACCTGCCGAAGGCCGGAACAGATTGCCTTCGGATGGCGCGCGAAATCCGTGGGTGTAGCCCGCGAACGCGTGCAAGTCCTTTGCGATGGTATAAGTTGCACCCAATTTTGGGCTGACATGCTTATAGGTCAGATCCGTATTCCTCACTTGCCCATAGAATCGTGCCGCCGGGAAAGTAATGCCCGCCGGCACAAATATCGGCGTGGCGGCGAAATGGTTTTCGAACGAATACGACAGGTGATCAAAACGCACCCCGCCGCTCACCCGCAGCCTTTCGCTTGGTGAAATTTCGCCGTGAACGTAAGGCGAAATGCCCTTGAATGTCACGTCATAGTCGTACACGCGGCGCGCGATCGTGTAAGCGTTAAAAATCCGCGACGGCGCGGCACCGGTGACACTCACGTTGATACTCTCTTCAGTGCGTCCGCCGGGACTGACATCGACATCCGCACCCATAATCAACCGCGCGCGCATGAACTGCGGAAAATCACGCCGCCATTTCGCCAGCATGCCATACGACCGGTTCTCCGATAGCGACACCGTGGGATCGGAGTTCAGGGTGAACGACGCCAACAACTCCATGCTGTTGTCGCGGATATACGGCGTGATTGATACCAGCGTGTTGTCCCATTCCTGCTCATAGGTGGTAGACAACCGCAGTGCGCTCACCTTGCGGTACGCAATCGGCAAATAGTTGCGTGTCGGATTATTCGTGTAATCAGCCAGCGTGAGCGGCGAGTTGGCGCCGGTCTGTTGATCGATATTCGAGAACGAGAGTACCGTCTTCAACACCGCATTGGAGCCCAGTGTGCGATCCCAGCGAAACGTGCCGCTCTGCCGGTCGTACTTGGTGGAATCACGCCAGCCATCCGTATGCGTGAAATTGAGATCAACACGCCAGGCGTTGTCTCCGCTGGTATTGCCGCCGCCCAGCAACAAACGCCGCCAACCGTGGCCGCCCATATCGCCGCCCAGCGTAAACTCGCCCTGCTTCGGCGGCGTACGCGTCAGCACGTTAATCACGCCACCGATGGCATCCGAGCCGTAGAGTGCCGTGCCCGGCCCGCGTGTCACCTCAATGCCGCCTGACTGCGGAATATTGATTTCATACAGCGCGTTGTGATTAAAAAATCCGGTCGAACGAATCGGGATGCCGTCTTCCAGAAACAAATAGACAGGATTGGTCGTGAAGGGATGGCGTATCGACGTGGTATGCCCCTCGCCATTGGTCACCGCCACGGCGACGCCGGGAATCTGGCTCATGATTTGTGTTGGATGATTCGGCCGATCCTGCTGTACCGTCTCGCCCTTGATCACACCCACCGCGGCGGGTGTTTCGTTAAGCAGCGCTTTCTCCCGCGTACCGGTCACCGTTACGTCCGGCAGCGTGGAAACCTGTGCTGCGGCATTCTTGCAAACTATCGGCCCCAACAAGCTTGCGCCCGCCATGACCCAAATTGTCAATCGACTCATAACCACTCCCCATAGCAATCCATTCTTGTTGCGCAGAAGCGCTCACCAGAAATGCCTGGCGCACGCGTTATGACTTCAATTCAGCGCAGTGCTTTGGGAGGATCGCGAGGGTGGCGGGTGGATGCCGAATTTGCCAGTGCCGGCTGAACGCGACTAGAAGGCGAAATTCCATCGCTACCTGCCATCATCGTCACCGCAACGATCAAAGCGCCGGCAGGCAGGGTGACGACAGATCCCATGACCAGACAAAACGAACAGACGATGCCATGTGCTGCATGGTCAGACGAATCATGCGGTGGTAGTTCCGGAGCACCGTAATGCGGTAATGCCGTAACTGCCGGAATACTGACGCCTTGATGGCATATATTGCCGAGGTGTTGGGCGTCCGGTTGGGTAGGCAGCGCCAGCATGCGAGCAAGCATGTCCGGCCGATCGGAAAACAGCACGCTCGCCATCGCAGGCGACAGCGCGCTGAACAACATGGCCGCAAGGAGAAGCCTGGTTGTTAGACGTTTTGCCGTTCTACCGAAAACCATTCTGCGGGATCCGTTTTGATTTTGATGTCGTATTGTTGCGCCCTACTTTGGGCGCCCCATCAGGATCGGGATGGGATGTTGATATGCGCTATCTGTCGTTCACGCTCCGACAAGGGAACGAGCACCATTTGTTCGCATCGGCAGTCATGCCGGCCCTGCGTGATCAACGGAATATCCAGGGTAAACATTGGACTTCCACTGCCACCAAACGCCAGCATCGCCACCCACAGACATAGCGCCACGGTCCCGCCGATGTTGATGTGCGTCACGAGGTGCAACAACGCGGCTACTTCCGGAAGATCCCAATAGTCGGTCGGGACTTGCTCCCGCTGTGGCGCGCGATATTGATCAATGTCCATGTTTGGCTTCCCCTTTGATATCACGCACTTCCACCGAAAGCTCCAGCGACTCCCGCTTCTTGTCCGCCAGTTCAAAGGTGAGCTTCAGCGGCACGCGCTCACCCGCTTTCATCTGCTGCTTGAGCCCCATGAACATCACGTGATAGCCGCCGGGCGCGAGCTTCACGGTTTTGCCGGCGGGCACGTCGATGCCATCCACCTGAAACATTTTCATCACGCCTTTGTCCATCGTCATGTTGTGAATTTCCACCGACGAAGCGACCGGGCTTTCAGCGCTCAACAAGCGCGCTGTGCTCTTGCCGGTGATTTCCATAAAGGCCCCGGTGGCTTTTTGCGCGGGTACGGTGCCGCGCACCCACGCATCCTTGACGTCAACGGATTGCGCGCTCGCTACCAACGGCAGACACATCGTCAGGCACAATATTCCCACGGCACGTACAAAAATTACTTGAGAAATCATAAAATTCTCCAATAAAAACATATTGTTAATAAATTAACCGCTGGCAGCGTGTCACGCACGGCAAATGTCCCATCCGCGCCGCAATATTGCGGCACAGCCAGAAAAAACAGCAGGCAGATCGGGCTTAGTTAAGTCGCGGCGGAGCGCGCGGACTCAGAGGCTGGGTAGCAGCAACATCCGGCGGAAGCGATTCCGCGCGGTTTGTAGGACCAACGGCAACCGGGATGCCTTCAATCACCGCCACCACATGCGGCGCATTGGCATCCGCAAAGACCGGCACACTGGAGACACAGAACACGCACGGTTTGTGCGCTGTCACAACCGGCGGTTGATCCGGTGTATCGAGCAATGATTTCGCGCCCTCCAGCGTGCAAATGCTGGAAAAGCCGGACAGGCCCGTGAAGATGTTCGACTTGCCGGAAGCATTAAGCGCGGCCGGCATCAGCACGACAAACAACACCGCGATCAGCGCGGCCCAAGCAGACAGTCGTGTAGCTTCCCGGGAGAACATGACGGCAATGTTACGCCGGGGCGTCGGCAAGCGTCAACCGCGAGGCGTTGTCAGAGCACGTAGCGCGCGAGGTCTTCGCTTTGTGCCAGATCTTTCAGGCGGGCATCCACGTAAGACTGGTCGATGTTCACCGTCTCGCCGGATTGTTTGGCGGCGTTGAACGAAACATCCTCCAGCAACTTCTCCATCACGGTATATAGCCGGCGCGCGCCGATGTTCTCGGTTTTCTCGTTGACCTGCCATGCGATTTCGGCAAGGCGCTTGATCGCGTCTGAGCCAAACACAAGTTTTACGTCCTCGGTGGCGAGCAAGGCTTCGTATTGTTTGACCAGACTGGCGTGCGTGTTGGTGAGTATCTGCTCGAAGTCGGAAACCGACAGGCTGTTCAATTCCACGCGTATCGGAAAGCGCCCCTGCAACTCGGGAATCAAATCCGATGGCTTTGACAAATGAAACGCGCCGCTGGCGATGAATAAAATGTGATCGGTTTTGATCATGCCGTATTTGGTCGTCACCGTGGTGCCCTCAACCAACGGCAACAGATCACGCTGCACACCCTGGCGCGATACGTCAGCGCCGGAGGTTTCCTGCCGCGCGGCGATTTTGTCGATCTCGTCGAGGAACACAATGCCGTTTTGCTCGACGTTATTGACCGCCTGCAACTTCAAGTCTTCGTCGTTCACCAGCTTGACGGCTTCTTCGTCGGTGAGCAGCTTCATCGCATCGCGCACCTTCATTCTACGCATGCGCTTCTTGCTGGCGCCCATGTTCTGAAACATGCCCTGTATCTGCGACGTGAGATCTTCCATGCCGGGCGGCGCCATGATTTCCATGTGCGCTTGCACGCCGGCCACTTCGATCTCAATATCCTTGTCGTCGAATTCGCCTTCGCGCAGCTTCTTGCGAAATTTCTGGCGCGTGGGATTTTCGCTTTCTTCTGCCCGATGTTCAGACCCGGCGCCGAAATCAGGCGGCGGCGGAAGCAGCACATCGAGTACGCGCTCTTCCGCCATGTCTTCAGCCTGCCGCCGCACCTTGCGCGTGGCTTGCTCGCGCATATCCTTGATCGCGGTTTCCACCAAATCACGAATGATGGTATCGACATCACGCCCGACATAGCCGACCTCGGTGAATTTGGTCGCCTCGATCTTGATGAACGGCGCATCGGCCAACCGCGCCAACCGCCGCGCGATTTCGGTTTTGCCCACACCCGTCGGGCCGATCATCAAAATATTTTTCGGCGTAATTTCCTGGCGCAACGGTTCGGCCACCTGCTGCCGCCGCCAGCGATTGCGCAGTGCAATCGCCACCGCGCGCTTGGCGTCGTCCTGACCGATGATATGACGATCCAGCTCGTGAACGATTTCCTGCGGGGTCATTGCACTCATAGTAGGTGACTGATCGTTAACGATCAGTATTATTCGAGAGCTTCGATGGTGTGCTGCTGATTGGTGTAAATGCAAAGATCGCCGGCGATTTCAAGTGATTTTTTCACAATGTCCTGCGGTCCGAGATCGGTATTCTGTAGTAATGCGCGTGCAGCCGACTGCGCAAACGAGCCGCCGCTACCGATGGCGACGATGCCCAGTTCCGGTTCCAGCACGTCGCCCACGCCGGTAATAATCAACGAATGGTCACGGTCGGCCACGGCAAGCATCGCTTCCAGCCGGCGCAGCATGCGGTCGGTGCGCCAGTCTTTCGCCAACTCCACCGCCGAGCGCATCAGATTGCCCTGATGTTTTTCGAGCTTCGCTTCAAAACGCTCGAACAGGGTGAATGCATCCGATGTGCCGCCAGCGAAACCGGCGAGAATTTTTTCATGATACAGCCGCCGGATTTTGCGCGCGGTGGATTTCACCACCACGTTGCCGAGCGTGACTTGACCGTCGCCGCCGAGTGCAACGATGTTGCCGCGACGCACCGACAGGATGGTGGTGCCGTGAAAGACTTCGGGGTTCATGCGCTTGGCTTTGTGGTGAGCGTGGAGGGAAGTATTGCCGTAGGTGGTGCGCAACACGCGCTTTTCAAGAGCGGATTATAGCCGCGATATCAATCCAGCTTGAACACTACTGGCACCACATAAGGCGATTCAATCGCCTGCCCGCCCTGCCGCGCGGGAACAAAGCGCCACGATTTCACCGCTGAAAGGGCGGCTTCATCGAGCGACGGATGGCCGCTGGTTTTTTCGAGACCTACGCTCGCAGCAAGTCCGTCGGCAGACACCAGCACGCGGATCAACACCGTGCCCTGATCGCCGCGGCGTCGCGCGGCCAGCGGATACGCGGGACGCGGATTGTTCAGATACGCCGCATCGGAACGCGGCGGTGTGACGGCCGTTACGACCGGTGTCGATGGCGGACGCGGCACTTCGGGCGGCGGCGCGGGACGCTGCTCCGGCACCAGCGGCGCCGCCGGCGATGGCGGCGCTTCCGGCGGCGCAGTAAGTATCGGCGCCTGCACCGGCGGATTGACTACAGGCTTTGCAACAGGCTTCACCGGCTCTCGCGTTAAACGCTCGGGACGCGTTTCCATCGGCAGTGGCTTGGGAAGCACGATCTCCGGCGGCTCCTGCTTCGCCAATTCCACTGTGAGCGGGCGCGGCGGCGATTCGCGCAGCGCATTCCATGCCGGCAACAACGTGAGCACCAGCACATGCGTCGCTACGCTAGCCGCCACGCACAGCATCAGCAGTGCGGGGTTGTGCGATCTAAGGGCTGATATCGAATCAGCAGTCATTGAAATTTATATTTAAAAACAATTACTTACGAAAAATATCGATGCGCAGACACCACCGCGCGAGGCGTGATTATCGTCCGCTTTACGCAGTACGACAAACACGCCTCATCTGATTTCACGGTCAACAACCCCGCTAAAACTGCGCGCGCATTCCGATCTGACCGCTGCGCTTGCCCAGCGGCGCAATGTCTTTCAGAAACGACACATGATTGTGCGCCTCTTCATTCAGCAAGTTCACCCCGCGCAGAAAAAACTCCACACTGCCCTGTGGGGTTGGCAGTTTCATGCGATAGGTCAACGCCGCATTGAGCATGGTGTAACTATCGGTAGGCAACTCATTCGCCGACACGCGATGTTGCGCGGATACCCACGTGGCATCCACGCGCGCGCCCAGTTGTCCCCAGCGATAATCCAGACCCGCGCCGAACCGCCGCGGCGCGATTCTTGGCAACGGCAGACCCGTGCTGCGATCATCTGCGCGCACATAATCGAACTTCAGTAACAAATCGAGTGAGCTCGCCTGATCCAGCAATCTGAATTTTCCTTCCGCCTCCATGCCACGAAAGCGCGCGGGTACCGCGCGATAAGCGAGCTCCGGCAACACTTCCTCGCCGGTGTTATCCGATTCGCCGGGCGTAATCGTCTCGGGTGGTTTCAATTCGCCATCCGCGCCGCGTGTGTTGCCGCTGTTGAACACGCCGATATAATTCTTGAAGCGCGTGTGGAACACACTGATGCTGCCGGAGTGAGCGCCGGAACGCATGCGCAATGCCGCATCAAACGCCCGTGATTTTTCTTTGGCAAAGGTAGCGTCACCCACCTCGTAAGAACCCGTCGCGGCGTGCGGGCCGTTCGCGTATAACTCGTAATAAGTCGGCGCGCGCTCGGTCACGGTGCCGTTAAGCGCCAGCACTAGTCCGGGCGTGAGTTGGTAAATGCCGCCGACCGCACCGCTGTTGCCGCCGAACGACCGCATCTGCGCCGGATCGAAGCGCGGACCCGGACCGCCAAACGGCACCGGGCCGCCCCCTTGTGAGCTGACTTCCGTGCGTTCATGACGCCCGCCAAAGGTGAGCTTCAATTTCCCGATCGGCAGTTCCTCATAAATGAACAGCGCCTTGCTGTCAGTCTTTGTCGTTGGCACAAACGCCTCCGCACCCAGCGCGGAAAAATCAAAGTTGTTGAACTGCAAGCCGACCGCGCCTTTCAGCGGGCCGATGTTGCCATGCGTGAGTTCCAGCCTGCCTTCGTGGCCCCTGCTCTTAAAATCCGTGGCGGGAACACCGGCGTCGAGTTCGGTGTGTTTGTAGTCGGTCTTGCCGAGTTTGAATTTCACACCGGTGATGAACGACCCGATGTCGCGCACTTCACCCCCTAAATCCCAGCGCTTGCTCTCCATGTCGATGGTCACTTCCGGCTCGGCCACCGTGCCGTATTTGCTCTCGAACGACGAGAACGACAGGCCGACGTAGCCTTTGTCCCACGTGGCGGAACCGCCTATCGACCCACCGCTGGAACGCGACGCGCTGTTGGGCAGCGTGCCGTAGGTGACGGCTCGCGTCGGATCGGCAGCCTGCAAGCGCGGCGAAATGTTAGGCCCTTTGATTTTCAGATCATCGGTATCGCGCGTGTACACATCCGCATGCAGCGCAAATCGCCCATTGCCGGCTTCCAGCATGGCGCCGAGCGCTTTTTCGGACTCAGCGCCGCCGAACCGCGTCTCGGCCCTGCCGCGCACACCGGTCACCGGCTCCTGCGGAATGCGGTTGTCGATCACGTTGACCACGCCACCCACCGCATTGCCGCCATAAAACAGAGTCGCCGGTCCGCGCACCACTTCCACGCGCTCGACAACGAGCGGGTCAATCGGTACCGCGTGGTCATTGCTGAGTGACGACGCGTCGAGCACGCCCACGCCGTTGCTGAGAATGCGAATGCGGTCTCCTTCCAGGCCGCGTATCACCGGACGGCTTGCATTGGGGCCGAAATAGGTCGAACTCACGCCCGGCATCTCGTTCAACATTTCGCCCAACGTAGAGCGCCGCAGCAAAAAGAGGTTGGTTCCTTCCAGCACGGAAGTGGGCGACACCAGGCCGAACAATTCACTGCCCAGCGGATTGCCGGTCACGATCACCGGCGACAATTGTGTGGGAATCTCCGCGGCGGCGGGGGACTTTACGGCGGGGGTCTGCGCGTGCGCGGAAACCGCGAACGCCGCAGCCACCGCATAGGCGATGCGACTGACCATTGTTTTCTCCTGTGGAATGCTTGAAGGCACGGCGCGCAGACCCGAGCATTGCTCAAGCCGCGTGCTGTTTTTTCAGATCAAAGCGGCCGGGCTGTACTAAGCGTACAAAGGCCGCTGCACTTCACAGGAAAATGGGAGGACCGCGCGAGAGCGCAGGAACAGCCTCAGTACCGAGGCGGGGGTTGAACGCGTAACTCGCAATGGCTACGCGAAGTTCAGCGATGACCGGCAGCGCGCACGATCCATGCACACCGCCCAGCACCTGTCCAAACGCAAGATCGAACGCGCACAGACTCGCCTGCCCGGCTGGCGACTCATGGTCACTATCGTCGCTGTCGTGATCGCGATCGTGAACATCGTTCTCTTGAGCATGGCCATGCGTACTGTGTGCATGCGCATCGCCGCCGGCATGCCACGCCGCATGCACGAGCGCACCCTGCTGCGCCACCAGCAGCAGGAATATGCAAAGATAATGGAAAAACCGGCGAGACATTACTATTGAATGGTTACCCGCGCTCAGTGCGGGAAAATTACGCGAACTTACTTCGAGACCGTCAACACGGCGTCAGTAAGCCGGTAATAAAGCCCCATCGGATCGTCTTTCAGCACCGCGAGTTTGCCGGTGAGCAATATCGGCTCGAAGCCATATTTGACCGGCGTCTTGGTTTGCACTTCAACCATTTGCTCCGGACCACCGGGCAGGCAAAACGAACACGAAGGCGGCAACGCAGTCAAAATGAAGCGCTGCTGCTTTTCGCCCATGTCGAGCGGCATCATGAAGCCTTGCAGCTTCACTTCCTTTTTGTCGAGCGCGGAAACCGCTTTGGCAAACTCCGGCACGAATTTGTCTTTTTGTTTGACCGGCTTTACCTCGCCCAGCGTTTTCCACGACAGCACCCCTTTCATTTCAGGCAGCGGCTTGTCGTAGGCCTGCGGCGGCGCCTGCTTGTCCGCAAGTGGATCCTTCGCATACAAATCTTTGCCGGCGGCAGGGCCTTTTTGCTGCGCCCACGCAACGCTGCAAACTCCCATCAACAACGCAAACAATACCGTCTGGAATTTCATCGCAACCTCCATCACCTGAATCTGTCAATAACGAATGATACTACTCCACTCCGCTATATATCAATAAGCATTTGTTTTTATTGGTATTTTTAATGCTTATGTTTCATGCCGCAAAGTTTGCCGATGCCCAGTCCCTTGCAGTCCTTGGTTAACTGCGCGTGACAATCCTTCTCGCCCTTGCCGCCTTCGAGACACTTCGCGGCGGCCAAATGCGCGTCGGCCATCGCGCGATGATCGAGTATGTCTTTTTGCACTTCGGCAGTGCTATGCGGCTTTTCGCCTTTTTTTACCTTGTCCTGCGCGAACGCGGACGTGGACATCAGTAATGCGGCTATCAGTATTGAAATCCCGCGTTTGTTCATTGTAATTTCCCCAATTATTTTTCACTGACCTCTGTTGACATCAGCCGCGCGCCAAAGTGCCCGCGATATCGGTGCGATACGCACGCCATGCCGGTATCAACGCGGCGACGATGCCCACACCCGCCGCCAACGCCAGCACCCACCACTCGGCCTGCACCCAAGTCCAGCCGGTAACTGATACCTGCTGTGCGGCTTTCAAAGCATAGCCCAACACTTCCGCCAAACCATGGCCCAGCGCCACGCCGAGCACACCGCCGATTAACGCCAGCAGCAGTCCTTCAAATAGCAACAGTGCCATCAGCGTGACGGGGCGCGCGCCCAAGGTGCGCATCACCGCCAGGTCGTAACGCCGCTCGTTCAGCGCATTGTAAAGCGCAATAAATACCGACAACCCTGCGCTGAACACCAGCACCAGCGCAAACCCGCGCAGCACATCCACACCCACACCAATGATGCTGAACAACCGCGCCGTTTCATAAGCGGGCGACGCAGCCTGCATCGCGGAATTGTTATTCACGTAACGCGGCAGCATCGCGGCAGCAATCGGCGACGCATACTGAATCAGCAGCGCGGTGTATTCTTTTTCTTCTTCCTTCATCTGATTGGCGATATCGTTGATATCCTTGATCTCGTGATGATCGGCGTGCATTGCCCACACGCTTTCCACGCTGCAAATCACCAGCCGGTCGAGCACACTTCCGCTGCGCTCAAGAATACCAACTACCACGTATGGATGCGCCTCGTGCGCGTCGCCACCATCGCCCAGCCCGTGCGACCCCTGAAATTTATCGCCGAGTTTCAGTCCCGTGCGCGCGGCGGCATCCGCGCCGATCACCACTTCAAGCACTTTTTCCCAGCGCTTGCCGGAGGCGAATTTGGCATCGTAATGCGCAAGGTAATCCGGCGTGGTGCCGACGATGCGCGCCCCCTTGTAACTGTCGCCCAAGGCGAGCGGAATCGCTTTTTTTACCATGCGATGTTTCGATATCTCCAGCGCCTGCTTGTACGGAATATTGCCCGTCGGCACATCCAGGTGATAGATGCTCGACAAAATGACCTGCATCGGACTGCCTTTGGCACCGATCACCAGGTCAATGCCCTGCGCGTCGCGCCGCATGCGCTGATCGAGTTGCGTGGTGGCGAGCAGCAATAACACAATCGTCGCCACACCCAGCGCCAGCAGCAGAATGTTCAGCAGCGTGTTAAGGCTGCGCGCCTTCAGATAGGCGAAGCTGATGGTGGCGAGGTTCATGCTGCCGACACCGGCTCGTGTTGCGCCGTCAGCTCGTAGTGGTTTGGAACACGCGACTTGATGCGCTGATCATGCGTGGCGATCACCAGTGTTGCGCCACACGCCGTGGCCTGTGCCAGCAGCAAATCCAGCACCTGCAAACAGCGAATATCGTCCAGATTCGACGTCGGCTCGTCGGCCAGCAGCAACTTCGGTTTATTCACCACGGCGCGCGCCACCGCCACGCGCTGTGCCTGTCCATGTGATAGCTCGTGCGGATGCGCGTTAGCCTTGTCGGCTAAATCGAGACTCGCCAGCACCTCGCGCGCCCGCGTCGCATCCTGAGGTTCGCCCGCCATGTATTGCGCCAGCAGCAAATTGTTCAACACCGTGAGGCTGTCAATGAGATGCAGACGCTGCAACACAATGCCCACATGCTTGCCACGAAACCGGTCCAACGCGGAAGGCGACAGCGCCATCAAATCCTGACCTGCAACCGTCACCCGCCCGGAAGTCGGACGCAAAATGCCCGCCAGCACGTGCAGCAAAGTCGTCTTGCCGCTGCCCGAAGGCCCCAGCATCAGCCATTGTGCGCCCTGCCCGGCTTGCCAGTCGCTGACGCGCAGCACGTCGTTTCCATCATAGGCATGCGCGAGCTGGCGAACGGCGAACATGGATTGGGCTTCCGGGAGTGAAAAAGTATTTTACCGGCATCGGCGAGCGATTGCTGCGCGCCCGACTCAAACCAGTCCTGCTTGTTTACTTGTGCGGCGTGTCCTTATGCTCGCCCCAGCTCGTGGTCTTGGCGCCCTCCGTAGCTACCAGCACGAACGCCATCACGCACGGTTCTTTGCCGCGATTGTTCCAGTTGTGGTTGGTGCCGAGCTGAATCACCACGTCGCCGGGTTTCAGGTGAACTTCACCATCTTCCATTTCCATCCACATCTCGCCTGAAATGCAAATCGCGTAGTCTACCGAGTCAGTGCTGTGCCAGCGCGCGATGTTGCCCGGCGCATAGCGGCCGAAGCGGAACACAGAGCCGCCGGCGAGGCTGGTGCCGAGCTCCCAGTTGTTCGGGTCATCGGTCGCGGTTTCGGCCGGTAGTTTTTTGGTGGCCCACAACGGTATGTTGTCAAACCCGGGGCGCAGGTTAATGGGATCAATGGCGCTGTCCCACTTGATGCAGCTTTTGCCGTCTTTGGTGAAGCCTGTTACGACGCGTCGAAATGCCATTTGCCATGATCTCCATTTACGTAAATTAATTTGCTGCGCGAATTTTACCGCACCAACGCCATGCTTTTGAATCGCAGATACAGTTCGCGGCCGATCCACGCGTCGGTGGCTGCATAAGCGATCTGCGCGGGCGTCAGTGTGTTCGCGGCCCAGTTGGACGTGCGCGCGCCTTTGGTCACCCGGCACCCGAGAAATAGCCCGGCCAGATTGCGCACGCCCGTCTGTTCGAGGCCGTGGCGCCGCGCAATCACACCCAGATCGATCACGTTTTTTTCCGTGAACGAGAATACCTGCTTCAGATCATGCAAATCGCGCGCGACGGCAACGCCCGCTTTGACGATGCGCGGCTCGGACAGCATGTCGGCAAGACCTGGAATCACATCGACGCGACGCAACTGAAACAAATACACCGCGCGTGCCGTCGCCACTTGCACCAGCGACGGCTCGTAGTGCTCGCCTTTGCGAAACGTGGGCCTCGTTTCGGTATCAAAACCCACGACGCTTTCGCTGGCAATGTCGGTGATCGCCGCATCCAGTTCAGTGCGGGTCGCCACCACGCACACCGGGCCTTCGTAGTGACGCACCGGCAGCGCCGCCAAGTCCTCGCGCGAAATCGATGGGGCTATGCCTTCGGGCAATAAATGGGCGTTCGGGTTTTGCATGGTTGCGAGGCCAACGGTTTACGATTGTCGAGAAGCGAACTCGCTTGAAAAGCGATTAAACCGCCGATGCTATACTGATTAGCATCTTCATGAAAACCGTGCTGATTAAACTGATTGGTCTCTACCAACTGCTGTTGTCGCCGTTTTTCGGCCAGCAGTGCCGCTTTTATCCCACGTGTTCCAGCTACACCAAAGAAGCAATTGAGGTTCACGGCTCACTGCGCGGCGGCTGGTTGGGGGTGAAGCGCATTCTGCGTTGTAACCCGTGGTGTAAGGGCGGCGTGGATGAAGTGCCGCCGCGCAAGTCGCCACCTGCGTAGCCGCTCAGGGGTTAACGCGGCACACCAACCCTTTCAAATATTCGCCTTCCGGAAAATTCAGCGCCACCGGGTGATCCGCCGCGGCGTGATGCCACGCTTCCACGCGCGCGTTCACGCCGGCATCGAGCGCCGCGCCCGCAACGATTTTCTGGAACAACTCGGCGGACACGCCACCTGAGCACGAGTACGTCATCAGCGCGCCGCCGGGATTGAGCAGCTTGAAGCCGAGGAGGTTCGCATCCTTGTAAGCGCGCGCGGCTTTTTCGGCATGGGCAGCGGTGGGCGCGAGCTTGGGCGGATCAAGCACGATGATGTCAAAGCGCCGGTTCTGATCGCGAAACTTGCGCAACATCTGAAACACATCGCCTTCGATCCATTCCGCTTGCGGTAGCTGATTAAGCGTCGCGTTCTCGCGCGCAACCGCTAACGCGGGTCCGGAACTATCGATTGCCGTGACCGATTGCGCGCCGCCCGCAAGCGCATGCAGCGCGAATCCGCCGCTGTAGCAAAAACAATCCAGCACAGCGCGGCCTTCAGAAATATCCTTTAAAAACAAATGGTTATCTCGTTGATCGAGATAGTAGCCGGTTTTGTGCCCGGTTTCGATTTCCACTTTGAATTGCAGGCCGTGTTCTTGAACGATGAGCGCACCGGTTAACGGGGCGCCGCGCAGCAATCCGGTGCGCGGTGGCAAACCTTCCAGTTCACGCACGTCGGCGTCAGAGCGCTCCCATACACGCGCGACATTGGGCAACGATGCCAATGCATCGGCAATCGCATCGCGCCAGTACTCGGCGCCGGCGGCCAGCAATTGCACCACCACGGTGTCGCCGTATTGATCGGCGATCACGCCGGGCAAGCCATCGGATTCGCCATAAATCAGACGCGCGGCGTTGGTCGTACCGCTGGCCAGGAGATTCGCGCGCGCGTGTGCTGCGGTGGCGATTCGCTCTCTGAAAAATTTTTCATCGATAGCACGTGAATGCCACTCCCACACGCGCGCGGTGATTTGCGATTTCGGACTATACGCGGCAACCGCGAGGGTCACGCCCTCTGCGGATTGCACTTCAACGGTTTCACCGGACTGCGGTGATCCGTCAATGCGCGCAACCGCGCCGGAAAAAATCCACGGGTGACGGCGCTTGATCGATTTGTCGCGGCCCGGCTTAAGTATCAGGCGATTCAATCAGCACCGCCGCCACCGCTGTCGGAACTGCTGGATGAATCTGAACTGCTGCTCCAATCGCTGCTGGAACTACTGGAAGAGCTGCCGGAGGAACTATCGCTAGTGCTCCAGCTATGGGAGTCCGAGTCGCTGCCGCTACCATGACCGCCGCGTATTATCAGGGCGGCAACTCCGGCGACCGCAACCGCTGCCGCCAGCGCGACCGCAATGCCCGCACCGAACATCAGCAATCCACCCGCCGATACCACCCCCAATGCTCCGCCTACCAGCACCTTGCTTGCCATCGCGGCCTCCTATCGATCCCTGCGTTTCGCACGCGGATGCGCCGCGTCGTACACCTTCGCTAAATGCTGGAAGTCGAGTTGCGTATACACTTGGGTGGTGGAGATACTCGCGTGCCCCAGCATCTCCTGCACCGCGCGCAAATCACCGCTCGATTGCAACACATGCGACGCAAACGAGTGCCGCAGCATGTGCGGATGCACCGATGCCGCTAGCCCGGATTTTGCCGCCCATTGTTTCAGCCGCAACTGCACGGCGCGTGGCCCTAATCGTCCGCCGTTGCGATTCACGAACAGCGCGGCCTCGCCCTTGCGCGCGATTTCACCGCGCGGCGCGAGCCATGCCTTCACCGCCGCCAGCGCCTGGCGCCCCACGGGAATCACACGCGTTTTACCGCCTTTGCCGGTGACGCGCACCGTGCCGTCGGCGCTGTCGATGTCGCCCGGCGCGAGGCCGGTCAATTCGGACAAGCGCAGTCCCGACGAGTAGAACAATTCGAACATCGCCTTATCGCGCAACGCCAACGCGCCGTCATCATCGATGGCCATCAGGCGCCCCGTCTCATCGGGCGATAACGCATGCGGCAGCCGCTTCGCGGACTTGGGCGCGCGAATCCCGACACACGGGTTTGTTGTAAAGCCGCAGTCGCGCGCCAGATAACGATAGAAGCCGCGCCACGCCGACAGCATGCGCGCAATGGAGCGGCCGTCCAGCCCGCGCGCGTGCAACTGCGCGACGTAGCGGCGTATCTGATGCACTTGCAACTTGTCGAGCGCGTTGGACTCAGCAAGTTGAAGCAGCATCTCGATATCGCGCGCATAACTTGCGACGGTGTTGGCGGCAAGCCGGCGCTCGTGTGTGAGATGCGCAAGAAAATCCGACAGATGTTGCTGCGCAGGCGAACGCACCTGGCCTAGCGTGGAAGCCATTGCTGATGCGGCTGCGGTCACGCCCGCCGTCACACCAGATGCCGCGCCAGCGCAGCAGCGATGATGTCGCCCAGCCGCGACAGGAATATCGTGCCCATTTCCGGGTAAAAACGATGCGGGTCTTCGCTTGCCAGCGCCACCAGCCCGAAGCAGTCGCCATCACGCAAACCAACATACGCGAATGATTTCAGCAGCGGCGCGGATTCGCCAAACAGTTCGGCCGTGTCCGCCGCGGCCTGCGAGCAGCAATGCGGATGTGCAAGGCCCGCCGCGAAGTGGCACGTGGCCTCGCTGGCCGGCTGAAACACCGACAGATCACCGGCACCGCGCCACAGGCGCAGCACCACATGCGGCACCAAAAAATCTTCACGCAGATTGAATTCCGTCGCATGCACCGTAGCGGCAATATCCTTCGCACCCAGCAGCGCCAGCGTGATGCGATGCATCTTTTCGCTGATGGCATCGTTGTCTTCGCCAAACTGGATGATTTCGCGCAGCTTGCCTTCGAGCTGTTTGCTTTTTTCGCGCAGCGTCAAAATTTGCCGTTCGCTGATAGGTATGGTGCGCCCGCCGTGCGGATGCGGGATATGAATCTCCGACATCATCTCGGCGTATTCCTCAAAAAACGCCGGATGTTCTTTTAGGTAAGTTGCAACGTCTTCTGAATTCATGATGGTCCCTGAGTGCTAAATGTTGGGCGATTCACGTTGGATGGTACCGCCTAAATATCCATTTCTCCGTCGTACACCGTAACGGCCGGCCCGGTCATCATCACCGGGCTGCCCTCGCCCGTCCATGATATACCGAGGTCTCCGCCGCGCGTGGTAACGCGAACGCGGGCGTCGAGCAAGCCGCGTTGGTTGCCCGCGACTACCGCCGCACAGGCACCCGTACCGCACGCCAGCGTTTCACCCGCGCCGCGTTCATATACGCGCAGCTTGATATGACCGCGATTCATCACCTGCATGAAACCCGCATTGACCCGTTTGGGAAATCGCGGATGCGATTCGATCAACGGACCTTCGGTTTCAACATCGGCTTTCAGCACGTCAGGAACGATTTGGACAGCATGTGGGTTTCCCATGGATAAGCTACTGATTTCAATCATTTTTTTATCTATGGCCAATTCATAGGTAAGCGCCCGCTCACGCGCCACAAACGGTATCAACGGCGGCTCAAAAATCGGCGCGCCCATGTTCACTGTCACTTCGCCATCCGACTCCAGCATTGGTTCGATAATGCCGGACAGCGTGCCGACGCGGATCGCGTGTTTTTGACTAAGCCCTTTGTCATGCACATAGCGCACAAAACAGCGCGCGCCGTTACCGCATTGCTCCACCTCGCCACCGTCGGCGTTAAAAATGCGGTAGTAGAAATCGGTGTCCGGCGTGCGTGCTGGCTCGACCTGCAGTATCTGATCGCAGCCCACGCCGAAGTGCCGATTCGCTAATAGCCGCAATTGGTCACGATCCAGGACCAGTGGCTGGCGAGTGGCATCGAGAACGACAAAGTCGTTACCCAATCCATGCATTTTAGTAAATTTTAGACGCATTTAGACTATTTTAGCGGCAATAATCACGATAATCGCGGTATATGCAGCGATCCATCACGACCGTCATACCGCCCGCCAGCGCCCGCTCCGCTGCGGACGCGTTGACGATACCTTCCTGTATCCAAAGCGCTTTCAGACCCAACTTCAGGCACTCATCAACCACGCCGTCGATAAACTCCGCGCTGCGAAAGACATTTACCAAATCAATCGGCTCGGGCACCGCCGCCAAACTCGGATAGACCTTTTCACCCAGAATTTCCTTGGCCGCCGGATGCACAGGGATTACGCGAAAACCAAATCCCTGCATGGCGGCGGAAACACCATAACTCGGCCGATCCGGGTTAGGCGATAGCCCGACGACTGCAATGTTTTTTACCTGCTTTAACATCGCGCAGCACTGCTCAACATCAGGATTTTGAAACACCTAAGCGATCTCCTTCACCATAATGTAATCGTCCATCAGGAACCCGCCGCCGATTTCCCGCACCGACGTCTCGGCGATATGGAAACCGTGTTTATGGTACGCGGCGATGGCGGTTTGATTATGCCGGTTCACCGCCAGCGCCAGGCGCTTACATCCGCGCTGCGCGGCGAATGCCGCCACGTGATTGATCAGCGTGCCGCCGTAGCCCTGCCGATGCGCGCGTGGGTGCACGTAGAGTTTGTCGATTTTCATTTCGCCCGGACCGTCCGTAAGAGCGCCGGTAAGAAAATACGACGTGTATCCCGTCATCTGTCCGTTCAGCATTAGCGCATCCCACCACAAATCTTGCCGCTTGAGTTCTTCGCGGATCACGGTTTCGTCATAACGCTCGGCCAGCATGTATTCTATCTGCGCCACGCTGATGATGCCCGGATAATGCGCGCGCCAAATTTCACGCGACAGCGCACACAGCGCCGGAATATCAGCGTCGCGCAGCGGATGAATCAACACGTGGTCAGCCATAGAAACCCGGCTCTCCCGGCGGACGTGTTTTGAAGCGCTTGTG
>JBEBHE010000521.1:0-1777 GCA_040081205.1 Burkholderiales bacterium
TACGTCACGGCCATCGGCCGTCGCGGTCAGCACATTGCCTTCCACGTCATACTCAACCGGCTCGCCCTGCGAATACAGTTCCGGCAGGCCGCTGGTGTCTGTCAGCATCACGAAGTTGCCGGGGCCGTCTGCGCCAAACGAATAAAGCACGCGCAACGATCCAGTCGCACTGATGGCCTCGTCGGCACCGGTGTTGACTATGGTCTGGTTGCCATCGGACAGATCGCCCGTTGTAAGACGCATGCCGTCTTCACGCACTGTCGCAGTAACCGATTCAACGCAATCGTGATCGACAACCTGCCCACCCACGACGTTGAATACCCAGTTGCCGTCTTGCGGCGTATTGGCATTGCTCGTGGTTTCCAGGTTGAGAATGGCCGACTGATTGCCTGATTGGGGCAATTCGAAGAAGTTCACACCATCGCCCGATGTCCAGCCGGCACGCGCGACCGTACCGCCCAAGCCGCCCGAGCCGCCGCTCGCGCCACCCGTCGTCCACTCAACGTTCTCGTAGCGGAATTCGAAGCCGAAGTTGCCGCCGCCGGTGTTGAATATCCGCAGCTGGAACGCATTCACCAAGTCGGTTTCATTGCTGAAGTAGCCGACGTCGTTCCAGGTAATGGTGATGATGCCGTTGTCGGTATCCAGATCCCAATAAACGGCATTGGTGCCCGTGGACGTGCCGCCGGGCGACACATGGCTGCTGGTAGGACGTGTATCAACGTCAGCAAAGAACGGGGCAATCATGGGATTGCCGGAGTTGCCGACGATCGCAAACGGCGTAAAGGTGCCCAACGGGCTGTTAAAAGTAATATTGCCGTTATTGTTGATATAAAATCCCGTGTAGGGCGTGGCTCCGTAGAAATTCATTCCCGTCGGAAAAATCGACGTGACGTTAATAAATCCTGTAGAGCCGTCGTCGTTGCGGAACATGGTGTTCTCGCCGAATCCTGCCGGACCGCCAAGGCCATCAACGAGGCTATTGCCGCCTTGGCCAGCTTGGGTGGACAGGGCAACCAGGCTCTCGATGCTGCCTTCGCCGCCACCTTCATTATCGTGACACACCGCCAGCGTGGGGCTGTCGTCTTCGACGTTGACGTTGAGGAAGCCCGTGCCGCTCAAGCCAAATACGTCGGTCGCTGTAACCGGAATGTCGAAATCAAGATCGTCTTCTTCGGTGCCGTCCGGATGATCGATCGGGCCAAGCAGGCGGATTTCGTAGTTGCCCGTATCATTCATAAAGACTTCAATGATGTGTTCTTCTTCGGTGGTGGGGCCGCCTTCACCGCCGTCAATCACCCTGACGATCTTGCCGATGAGGGTATGACCGTCGTCTTGCAGTTCCCACACAATGGTCTCGCCACCGGAGGTCAGCGTCACCCCGGGAATGCCCATTGTTACCGTGAACGGGTTGCCGTCCGGGTCGCTGATGTCCATCGAGCCAATAATGGTGGAGTCGTCGGTGGTGTCGCCGTTGCCGTTTTCATCCAGATTGGCGCCTGCGAGACCTTCTTCAGAAACGTTGGCGCGCTCGCCCACGACGATCGGCGGACGGTTGATGAATTCTTCACCTTGAATGTCCGGGAACGCAATGCCAGCGGGGCCCGTAATAAAGCCAGAAGTGACCAGACCTTTCGAGTTCGCCTGATCAATGTATACCGCCGTGCCGCCGCCGCCATCAGCGCCGCCACCGGCGCCGGGCGCGCCGCCCGCTGCGGTTGCTTCAGCCACTTTGGAGGGGTCAGCGCCAGCAGCAATTTGCGCCTGCAGGGCAGCG
>JBEBHE010000025.1:0-24511 GCA_040081205.1 Burkholderiales bacterium
TCGTTCACCAAATTCGCGAGATCGGCGCCGGACATGCCGGGCGTTCCACGCGCAATGATTTCGGCTTTCACGTCCGGCGCAATCGGCACCTTGCGCATATGCACCAGGAGGATCTGCTCGCGACCGCGAATATCCGGCAACGGCACCACCACCTGGCGGTCAAAGCGCCCCGGACGCAGCAGCGCGGGATCAAGCACGTCGGGCCGGTTGGTCGCGGCAATTACGATCACGCCGGCGTTGGCTTCAAAGCCGTCCATCTCAACCAGCAACTGATTCAGTGTTTGTTCACGTTCGTCATTGCCACCGCCCAGCCCTGCACCGCGTTGACGGCCCACGGCATCAATCTCGTCGATGAACACAATGCACGGCGCATGTTTCTTGGCGTTCTCGAACATATCGCGCACGCGTGCCGCGCCTACGCCGACAAACATTTCCACAAAGTCAGAGCCGGATATCGAAAAGAACGGCACTTTGGCCTCGCCAGCAATCGCGCGTGCCAGCAGCGTTTTCCCGGTACCGGGACTGCCCACCATCAGCACGCCGCGCGGGATACGCCCGCCGAGCTTCTGGAATTTCGACGGATCTCGCAAAAACTCAACGAGTTCGGCGACTTCTTCTTTTGCCTCTTCGCAGCCAGCCACATCGGCGAACGTCACGGTGTTGTTGGATTCGTCGAGCATGCGCGCCTTGCTCTTGCCGAACGAGAACGCACCGCCACGCCCGCCGCCCTGCATCTGGCGCATGAAAAATATCCACACACCGATCAGCAACAACATCGGGAACCACGAAATGAATACCTGCGCGAGGAAACTTTGCTCCTCGTCAGCCTTGGCTTCGATAATCACGCCATACTTGAGCAGATCGGACACCAGCCAAATGTCGGAAGGAGAATAGGTGGTGAACTTCTCGCCGCCTTGTTTGACGCCCTTCACGGCGCGGCCTTCAATCATGACGCGCTGGATCTTTCCCTGTTTCACCTCGTCGAGAAACTGGGAGTATTCCATCGGCTTTTGCGCCGATTTTTGCGGGCCGACCTGATTGAACACCGTCATCAGCACCAGCGCTATGACCAGCCAAATCGCCACGGTTTTTACCAAATTATTCAATGCTGCTCCTCGCCGCTCTTATGCACGGCATTCAAATTCTGCCCACCATCCAAAAAAGTCACCGGTGTCGTTGATCTGCCGGGATTATTACCATTACCAAATGTGCTTGAGATCGACAGATCAAATTGTCTAGGTCTTTCAATTCTAAACGTTTTTCGGCAGCGCCGCAGCCTGGAAAACCACTACTAACTGGTCTCTTTCAGACCCTTACCCAGCAAATACACCTCGCGCGACCCCTTACGCGATGCGTCCGGTTTACGTGTCTGCACCTGCCGGAACACACCTCGCATGGCCTTCACATATGCATCAAAGCCCGCGCCATGAAACATTTTGACCAGGAAATTTCCCTGAGGTTTCAAATGCTTTGCCGCGAAATCCAGCGCCAGTTCCACCAAACCAACCAGCCGCGCCTGATCCACCTGCGCTATACCGCTGATGTTGGGGGCCATATCTGAAAGAACAAGGTCAACGGGCATACCGTCTAACGCCTGCTCGAGGGCGGCAAGGCCTGCATTCTCGGAGAAATCACCGCGAATAAAGGTTACACCGTACAAATCCGTCATCTCCAGCAAATCGATAGCGACCACGCGGCCGCCGGGCGCCACCAGCCGCCCGGCTACCTGCGACCAGCCGCCAGGCGCAGCCCCCAGATCCACCACCACCATACCCGGCTTGAGCAGATGGTCTTTTTCATTGATCTGCTGCAACTTATACGCCGCGCGCGAACGCATGCCTTCAGCCGTCGCGCGTTTCACGTACGGATCGTTGACATGCTGCATCATCCACGCTTTACTGGTTCTGGTTCGTGCCATTCAATGTGCCCAAGGCCGGTAGCTAGTGTGCTGCATTTTCTGGGTTAAACTCCGCGCATGACTGATTCCATTGCCGTTCAACTCACCCCGGACCAGCGCCGGGTACTCAAAGCGCGCGCGCATCACCTTGAGCCTGTCGTCATTATCGGCGATGGAGGTCTCACGCCTGCCGTGCTGCACGAAATCGACGTTCACCTGAAGAGCCACGAACTGATCAAGATCCGCGTCGCCGGCGACGACCGCGATGCGCGCGTTGCCATGATCGGCAACATCAGCGAAACGCTGACCGCCAGCCCGGTGCAGCATATCGGAAAAATACTGGTGATATTTCGTCCGAAACCGCCGGAAACCAGGGGAAAAAAATTACCGCAGCGAAAGCCACGGGCGCGTAACAAGCAAAGGCGAACCAAGCGAAGTTATCAGGGCAGTTAAACGGCCAGATCAGTGCAAACGGCGGACACCCGGAAGTGAATCGTTTACGCCCTCAGACGTATTTCACATCCAGAATTTCATACTCGCGCACGCCGCCCGGCGCCTGCACTTCCGCGATATCGCCGGCCGATTTCCCGATCAGCGCTCGCGCAATCGGCGAGTTGATGGAAATTTTTCCCTGCTTGATATCCGCCTCATCCTCGCCAACGATCTGATACGTAACTTTCACGCCTTTTTCCGCGTCTTCCAACGCCACCGTAGCGGCAAACACGCAACGTCCGTCTGCATCCAGCGTAGCCGGGTCGATAATTTCAGCATTGGAAAGCTTGCCATCAAGGTCTGCGATGCGCCCTTCGATAAAACTCTGACGCTCTTTGGCGGCGTGATACTCGGCATTCTCCGACAGATCGCCGTGCGCGCGCGCCTCCGCGATCGCGGCAATGATGCCGGGGCGTTGCACGGTTTTCAGATCGTGCAATTCGATGCGCATTCTTTCCGCGCCGCGTACGGTTAAGGGCACTTTGTTCATGGTTCCCCCTGCAAGTAATGCAATGGCTACAATGCCGCCAATCGCTTATGTAAATTCTGCACGGCGTAAGCGTGCAACTCACCGGCCTCCGCCATGCCCGCGCACGCCGCGCGCGCCCCGGCGATGGTGGTGTATACCGGCACGCGCTGCTGCAAGGCCGCGCGCCGGATCGCGTAAGAATCCTTGATCGCTTTGCGCGATTCTTCGACGGTATTCAGCGCCAGCACGATCTCGGCATTTTTAATCATATCGACAATATGCGGGCGGCCTTCGGCGACTTTATTGACCGGTAATACTTTGAGGCCGGCCGCAGCCAATGCGTTCGCGGTACCGCGTGTCGCCACCAGCACAAATCCCAGCGCGTCCAGCGCGCGACCCACTTCCACGGCGCGTGGCTTGTCGTCATCGCGCACACTAATGAATACCTTGCCTGACGCGGGCAACTTTTCATTGGCCGCCATCTGCGATTTCACAAATGCTTCGCCGAACGTTTCGCCCACGCCCATCACTTCGCCGGTCGATTTCATTTCCGGGCCAAGGATGGTATCCGCCCCAGGAAACTTGATGAACGGAAACACCGCCTCTTTCACCGAAAAATAAGGCGGCACGATCTCTTTCGTAACCATTTGTTTTTCAAGAGATTTTCCAGACTGGCAGCGCGCAGCAATTTTCGCCAGCGGCAGGCCTGTCGCCTTCGACACAAACGGCACGGTGCGCGAGGCGCGCGGATTCACTTCCAGCACATACACCACGTCGGCATCACCATTTTTCTGAATCGCGAACTGCACGTTCATCAAACCGACCACATTCAGCCCCTTCGCCATCGCCACGGTTTGCCGGCGCAATTCTGCCTGCAATTCCGCCGACAGCGAAAACGGCGGCAGCGAACAAGCCGAATCGCCCGAATGCACGCCCGCCTGCTCGATGTGTTCCATCACGCCGCCGATAATCACCTGTTCGCCGTCCGACACTGCATCGACATCGACCTCGATCGCATCGTTCAAAAAGCGATCCAGCAGCACCGGCGAATCGTTCGACACTTTGACCGCCTCGCGCATATAACGCTCGAGGTCTTCTTTCTGATGCACAATTTCCATCGCGCGCCCGCCCAGCACATACGAAGGGCGCACCACCAGCGGGTAGCCGATTTCTTCGGCGGCTTGCAGCGCCTTCGCCGCACTGCGCACGGTACGATTCGGCGGTTGCTTCAATTTAAGCTTGTGCAGCAATTTCTGGAAACGCTCGCGATCTTCCGCCATATCGATCGAATCCGGCGTGGTGCCAATAATCGGCACGCCGTTGGCCTCAAGGTCGCGCGCGAGCTTCAACGGCGTTTGCCCGCCAAACTGCACAATCACGCCGAACGGCTTTTCAATGTGAACGATCTCCAGCACGTCTTCGAGCGTCAACGGTTCGAAATATAAACGATCCGACGTGTCGTAATCGGTTGAAACCGTCTCAGGATTACAATTGACCATGATGGTTTCGAAGCCATCTTCGCGCAGCGCCAGCGCCGCATGCACGCAGCAATAATCGAACTCGATGCCCTGCCCGATACGATTCGGCCCGCCGCCCAGCACCATGATTTTTTTGCGGCTCGTCGGCTGCGATTCGCATTCTTCTTCGTAGCTCGAATACATGTATGCGGTATTAGTGGCGAATTCCGCCGCGCAGGTATCCACGCGCTTGTACACCGGACGCACGCCAAGATTGTGGCGGCGATGACGCACGTCCGTCTCGGTGGATTTGAGCAGGTGCGCCAACCGCCGGTCCGAGAACCCTTTGCGCTTTAACCCGCGCATGGCATCCGCATCGATATTCACCAACTGCTGATCGTCGAGCACCATTTCGATGTCGATAATGTCCTTGATCTGCGCCAAAAACCAAGGGTCAATGTGCGTCAGCGCGAAGACTTCGTCCAGCGTAAACCCGCACTCGAACGCATCGCCCACATACCAGATGCGGTCCGGCCCCGGACGGCCGAGCTCGGCTTCGATCACTTCACGATCACGCGTACGCTGATTAAAACCATCGACGCCCACTTCCAGCCCGCGCAATGCTTTTTGCATCGACTCCTGAAACGTGCGGCCCATCGCCATGACTTCACCCACGGATTTCATTTGCGTGGTCAGACGATCATCAGCTGAAGGGAATTTCTCAAAGGCAAAACGCGGAATCTTCGTAACGACATAATCAATCGTCGGCTCAAACGATGCCGGCGTCGCGCCACCCGTAATATCGTTGCGCAATTCATCCAGCGTATAACCCACCGCGAGTTTGGCCGCCACTTTGGCAATCGGGAAACCCGTCGCTTTCGACGCCAGCGCTGATGAACGCGACACGCGCGGATTCATCTCGATGATGACCATGCGGCCGTCTTTCGGGTTGATGCCGAACTGTACATTCGATCCGCCGGTCTCCACCCCGATCTCGCGCAAACACGCAATCGAAGCATTGCGCATGATCTGATATTCCTTGTCCGTCAGCGTCTGCGCCGGCGCCACGGTGATCGAATCACCGGTATGCACGCCCATCGGGTCAAGGTTTTCAATCGAGCAGATGATGATGCAGTTATCCTTGCGGTCACGCACCACTTCCATCTCAAATTCTTTCCAGCCGATCACGGACTCTTCGACCAGCACTTCCTTGGTCGGGCTCGCGTCGAGTCCGCGCTCGATGATGGCGATGAATTCTTCTTTGTTATACGCTATGCCGCCGCCAGTACCGCCGAGCGTGAACGAGGGGCGAATAATCGTCGGATAGCCTACCATCGCCTGCACCTGCAACGCTTCTTCCATCGAGTGTGCGAGCGCGGAACGCGGGCTATCAAGCCCGATTTTTGCCATCGCCTTTTTGAATTTTTCGCGATCCTCGGCTTTGTCGATGGCCTCTTTCGAGGCGCCAATCATTTCCACGCCGTATTTTTCCAGCACACCTTGCTTCGCGAGATCCAGCGCGCAATTCAGCGCCGTTTGCCCGCCCATCGTCGGCAACAGCGCATCGGGCTTTTCAATAGCGATGATTTTTTCGACCATCTGCCAGGTGATCGGCTCGATGTACGTTGCATCCGCCATGCCCGGATCGGTCATAATCGTCGCCGGATTCGAATTCACCAGCACCACGCGATAGCCCTCCTCGCGCAACGCCTTGCACGCCTGCGCGCCGGAGTAATCGAATTCACACGCCTGACCGATGACAATCGGGCCCGCGCCGATGATCAGGATGCTTTTGATGTCAGTTCTTTTTGGCATTGGGAAACACTATGCTTTCTGACGCTCGCCCATCATCGCGATGAATCGATCAAACAAATACGCCACATCATGCGGCCCCGGACTCGCTTCCGGATGCCCCTGAAAACAAAACGCCGGTTTGTCCGTGAGCGCAAAACCCTGAAGGCTTCCATCAAACAACGACACATGCGTCACGCGGCAATTCGCGGGCAGGGTTTTCGCATCCACGGCAAAGCCGTGATTCTGGCTGGTAATCATCACGCGACCGGTATCGAGATCCTGCACCGGATGGTTCGCGCCGTGATGACCGAATTTCATCTTGATGGTATTGGCGCCGCTGGCAAGCCCCATCAACTGATGGCCGAGGCAAATGCCGAACAGCGGCACGCTCGCTTCCAACAACTCACGAATCGCCGTTACCGCGTAATCACAAGGCTCCGGATCACCGGGGCCGTTCGATAAAAATACGCCATCGGGTTTTAATGCCAGCACGTCTTTGGCGGACGTCTGCGCGGGCACCACCGTCAATTTGCAACCCCGCGCGGCTAGCATGCGCAGAATATTGCGTTTGACGCCAAAATCATAAGCGACGACGTTGAATTTCGGCTCCGTGAGTTTTCCGTAGCCTTTGCCCAACGTCCAAGCCGTTTCATCCCACGCGTAGTGTTTGGCACAACTCACTACCTTGGCGAGATCCATCCCTTTCAAACCGGGAAAATCTTTCGCCGCTTGCAGCGCAGCTTTTTCATCCACCTTGCCGGCCATGATGCAGCCGTCCTGCGCGCCCTTGTCACGCAGAATGCGCGTGAGCTTGCGCGTGTCGATATCGGCAATCGCCACGACGTTTTCGCGCTTGAGATATTCGTCCAGCGTCCACTGCATACGGAAGTTCGACGCAAGCAACGGCAAATCGCGTATCACTAACCCCGCGGCATACACGCGATCGGATTCAACATCCTCGGCATTTGCACCGGTGTTGCCGATATGCGGATAGGTCAGCGTCACAATCTGACGGCAATATGATGGATCGGTGAGAATTTCCTGATAACCGGTGATCGCGGTGTTGAATACCACTTCGCCGGCGGACACCCCATCCGCGCCGATAGACGTGCCACGAAATACCGTTCCATCCTTGAGTACGAGGATGGCGGGCGTACGTGGTGACACGGCAACCTCCTGATTTTACGAGTCTATTTACAAGGCCAGTAACGGCACTAGATATGCAAAGCGGGACAGCTCAGTACCACAGGCCCGTCCCGCTCACTTGAGTTCCAGATTATACGCGAAAGCCGCGCTGCCGAAAACCCGGCGTAGGTGTTGGTAGGCCGGAACGTGCAGCGGTTCCGGCCTACTTCAATCCCAGCACATCAAACATATCAAACAGCCCGGATTTTTTATCCGCCAGGAACCGTGCGGCGCGTAGGGCCCCTTCCGCATACGTCGAACGGCTGCCGGAACGCACGGTCACTTCGACTCGCTCGCCCTCGCCCGCAAACATCACGGTGTGTTCGCCCACAATATCGCCGCCGCGAATCGCGTGAAAGCCGATGGCTTTTGCATCGCGTTCACCGGTGACACCTTCACGGCCATGCGCGGCAACGGCGGACAAATCACGCCCTAATGCTTTTGCCACGACTTCGCCGAATTTCAACGCGGTGCCCGACGGCGCATCAACCTTGTGACGGTGATGCGCCTCGATGATTTCAACATCGTAGCTGTCGCCAAAAATCTTCGCGGCAATTTCCGCGAGTTTAAACGTGACATTAACGCCCACCGCCATGTTCGGCGCAAACACAATGCCGATGTCGCGCGCGGCGTCGTCGATGGATTTTTTTTGCACCTCGGAAAATCCGGTGGTGCCGATGACCATACGCACGCCGTGCTTGCGACAGGCGGCCATGTGCCCCAGCGTGCCCTCCGGCCGCGTGAAATCGATCAGCGCATCGCAACCTTTAAGCGCATTGTTGTAGTCGGCGGTAATTTTCACGCCGGTGGCGACGCCCGCAAACTCGCCCGCATCCTTGCCAATACTATTGTTGACGGGAACTTCCAGCGCTGCGGCCAGTTTCAAATCCTTGTGGCGCAGCACGCCTTCGATCAGGGTGCGGCCCATGCGCCCGCTGGCGCCCGCGATTGAAATATTCAACGTCATGTTGTTATCCGCCGCGTGTTTTATAAACCGATCTTATCGAGCATGCGCCCGAAGAAGCCGCGCTCTTCTTTGGGCTTTTCGTCCGCCTTGACGTCCGGTTTGGGCACCGCCGGCTTTGCGTCGATCTTCACATCGGGTTTGGCGTCAGGCTTGATGGCCGGCGGCAACACCGGCTTATCCGCCACACTCGCGCCAGAACCCACCGGCGTACCATCACTAGTGGTGAGCGTCGCCGCTGCCGGCGCTTCAGCCGATACGGGTTTTGCAGCCGTTGGCTTGGCAATTTCCGGTTTCGTCACGGGCTTAACTGTGTCGGGCTTCACCCCTGCCGCAACCGGCTTAACTTTGTCCTCGACGATTTTCTCCGGCACCGGTTTCGCCGGAATCACATCGCCTTCAAGACGATCCAGCTTGTCATCCTTGAAATACACCACCAGCCGGCGCTGTTCAGTCACCTCGCCGCGCTTCATGTAACTGTAGAAATAATCCCAGCGGTCGGTGCGAAATGGATCCACCAGCAACGGTGTTCCCAGCGCAAAACGCACCTGATTACGCGTCATGCCCGGCTGCAATTTCGCCACCATTTCCTGTGTAACCGCGTTACCCTGCTGGATATCGATTTTGTGCGGACCGACGCCTGGTAACATCGGCACCTGCTTGCAACCGGCTACACCCGCCAAAACGAGAAATAGTATTAAGTATTTGTTTTTAATGAGCATTTTATGAATATCGAAGAACATGGCGAAAGCGGCGCTGCCGCATCGTTTAATCATAGACCACGCCACCGGCGCGTGGTTTCCACCATGAATAATTCCTAATATCATAGCGCACACCGATCACCCTCCGATAGAGAAGCCGTTGAATTCAACCGAAAATCTGAAAACCAGCGGCCTCAAAGCAACGTTGCCGCGGCTGCGCATACTCGAACTGTTCGAGAAAAGCACAGTGCGTCATCTGTCAGCCGAAGATGTTTACAAGCTACTGCAAAAGGAAGGCACGGACACCGGACTCGCAACGGTGTATCGCGTGTTAACCCAGTTCGAGCAGGCCGGCTTGCTGATACGCCATCACTTTGAATCCGACAAAGCCGTGTTCGAACTCAATCAGGGCGAGCATCACGACCATCTGGTGTGCATGCAATGCGGCCACGTCGAGGAGTTCTACGACGCTGAAATCGAAAAACGCCAGTCACAAGTGGCGCAGGCGCGCGGCTTCAGGATACACGATCACTCGCTGCATATTTACGCGGACTGTACGCAGGAGAATTGCCCTAGAAAGGCCGTGAAGGGATAAAAGCGTAAAGACGTGAAGTCGGCACCTCATTCACTCCGTCACAAAAGTTACTCCGCCGGCTTGATCCCGATATCTTTAATCACCTTCGCCCACAGCACGAGTTCACTCTTCAGCAGTTTATCCAGTTCCGCCGCCGTACTGCCCACGGGACGCACGCCGTCGTTGATGAGTTGGGCAGTGATTTCGCGGTCTTTCACTGAAGCGGCAACATTCGATTCCAGCTTGGCAATCACCTCGCGCGGCGTATTTTTCGGCGCCATCAGCCCGGCCCAGATCGCCGCCGCGTAACCGGCATAACCCTGCTCCGCCACCGTGGGGATATCCGGCGCCTGCACCATGCGTTCGGCGGTGGTGACGCCCAGTGCGCGCAGCTTGCCGGTTTTGATGTGCGGCATCGACGTCACATACGAATCGATTTTGGTATGAACAAAACCACCAAGCACATCCTGCAACGCAGGCACCGCACCTTTGTACGGGACATGCACCATTTTTATACCCGCGCGGTTATTCAACATCTCTTGCGCCAGGTGCGGCCAGGTGCCGGTGCCCGCGGTCGAATAGGTCATTTCACCGGGACGATCCTTCACCACCTTGATAAATTCGCCCAGCGTTTTCGCCGGAATCGACGGATGTATCACCACGATCGCACCCCAATCGGCGAGCAGCGACACCGGCATAAAATCGGTTACGGCATCGTACGACAGTTTGCGATGTAAAAATTTATTCGCCGCGAACGCCGTCGAAGCCAGCAACAACGTATAACCATCCGCCGGGGATTTGACCACAAACTCATGCGCAATCAAGCCGCCCGCACCGGCGCGATTGTCGATCACAATCTGCTGGCCGACACGCTCGCGCAATTTGTTGCCGACGCGCCGCGCCACCACGTCGGTTGCGCCGCCCGCCGGAAACTCCACCACGATGCGCACCGGGCGGTCAGGAAACTCAGCGGCATTCGCGACAGCTCCGCTGGTCATCGCCAAAGCAGCAAGTAATATTTGGGCTTTCATCAAACCACTAACGCCGGATTCCAGGAATGCGTTTCGCTTTGGCCGTCTTTGCACCAAGCGTAAAGCGCATCGTACATCACCATGCCCTGCTTCAACATGGCGTGATCATCGCTGAAATTGCGTGACAACCCGAGCGACACCGCGAGCAAGCCCGCCGACTGCGGTGCTAGCTCCCTCCGCCCGGTCTCCGCGCCACGCACAATCGTTGCCAGGCGATCCAAGGCCGGTTCTGCCAAGCGATACGTTTTGATAAACGCATCAAAGCTGCACCACTCGCCCACATGCGAGAACGCCACATCCGGAATATCGTACGGCATGGCATCGCGCTCGGCGGCAATGCGTTTCACGTCCGGCGTCGGAACATAAAGAAATTCCGCATCCGGATCTACAAAACGCGTAATCAGCCACGGGCACGCAATGCGATCAATTTTCGGCCGCTCGCGCGTAATCCAGCGTGTCGCGCCGTCTTTGGGTTTGTGCGCGACCGCGCCGCCGTTACCAACCCAGCCTTCTTCGATACCGCCGTCGAGAAAACCCGCGCTGAGTCCGGCGTCGCGCAGCGCTTTGGCGGCATTCTGGCTGACCTCGTGGCCATGCACGCAATACACCACGACCTCACGCGCGCGCGGCAACGCGCCTGACCAATCGTTCAACGTCGCCGGATCGCGCCGCAGTGCGCCGGCAATCATTTCGCTTGAACCGCGAAACGCCGGTGTGCGGCGCACATCAATCACCAGCGGCGGATTGGCGCCGGCGAGTTGTGTTTGCAATTCTTTCGGAGAAATAGAGGCGTCCATAGCTTCAAAATCCTTTCAGTTCAGGATGGAAGCAGAGCTTGGACGCCGGGCGTCTTGAACACATATGGATTGCGGGGAGCCTGCGTTATCCCCAGCGGCACAAAGTCTAGCGTTGCGACGGGCAGCGCGTCAACCTGGCAATGGCGCTAAGAGAAAAATAGCTAACCATATGTTTTTATTATAAATTGTATATTACAACTTACCTAAGTTATTTGAGCCCCTTGATTTTCACGCCTTCCTTCTTCATCGCATCAATCAAATCATTGATGTGATGAAACGCCGTGTTCGCTGCCGGCACGCCGCAGTAAACGCCTTGCTGGATCAACACTTCTTCAATGTCCTTGATCGACATGCCGGCCTCCAGCGCCGCGCGCGCGTGCATCACAAATTCCTCCCAACGGCCAATCGCCACCATCGTACCCAGTACCAACAAACGCCGCGTGCGGTCGTCAAGACCAGGCCGCGTCCACACCTGCCACGCGCTGCGCACCACGTAATCCTGAAAATCGCGCGTGTGCGGACGGATTTTTTTCACCGCGCGATCCACGTATTTTTCGCCGAGGATGCGGCGACGCGCTTTCATGCCGGCGTCGTACACCGGGTCTTGCTTTGTTTTTTTGGCCATGATTTTTCCCGATAGATAAATTGATTTAGCCCTTCAACATCTCCGCCGCATGCTTGCGCGTGGTATCGGTAATTTTCACACCGCCGAGCATGCGCGCGATTTCCTCGACGCGTTGCGGTTTGTCTAGCACAATGACTTTGCTGGCGACCTTGCCATTGGCCGCGCTCTTTGCCACCTGCCATTGCTGATCGCCGCACGCGGCCACCTGCGGCAGATGCGTGATGCACATCACCTGATGTTTCCCGCCCAAATCCTTCAGCAGCTTGCCGACGATTTCGGCGACGCGCCCGCCGATGCCGGCATCCACCTCGTCGAAAATCAGCGTCGGCACCTGCGCCACCTGACTGGTGATGGTTTGAATCGCCAGGCTGATACGCGACAACTCGCCACCCGACGCCACTTTCGCCAGCGGCTGCGGCGTCATGCCTTTGTGCGCCGACACCAGAAACTCGATATTTTCCAAACCGTGCGCGGCGGGTTCTTCCAACGCATTCAGGGCCACGTCGAACACGCCGCCGGTCATCGCCAGTGTTTGCATGGCTGTGGTTACTTTTTCGGCAAGCTGCTTTGCGGCCTTGCGACGCCCGGTAGAAAGTTTCTTCGCCTCGGCCACGCATGCATCGCGCGCGGCCTCTTCGAGTTTTCGCAATGCATCGGCGTCGCCGGCCAGCGAAAGTTCATCCAGCCGGGCACGCGCTTTCGCCAGCATCTCAGGCAACTGTTCCGGCTCGGTGCGATATTTGCGCGCGGCAGAATGAATGGCATCCATGCGCTGTTCGGCGTCACGCAAACGCTTAGGATCGAGATCGAGTTTCTGCTGATAGTGCCGCAAACTGTAAACCGCCTCCTGCAATTGCACCTGCGCCGGTTCCAGCACCTCCAAAACCTCTTTCAGCTTGGGATCGTAATCCACGAGATTTTTCAACCGCGCAATCACGCCGTTCACCTGCGCAAGACTCGCGCCCTCGCCTTCCGACAAGGTTTCCATGCCGAATTCGGCGGCCTCGATCAAGCTCGCTGCGTGCGCAAGGCGCGAATGCTCCGCGGTTAGCTCCGGCCATTCTTCCGCTTTGAATTCCAGTTGCGCGAGATCATTCACCTGCCAGTCGAGGCGCTCGCGTTCAGCCACATACGCCGCGGCATTCGATTCGAACGCACGCCGCCGCTCCGCTTTGTCGCGCCAGTCACTATGCAATGCAGCCACTTTTTCGGCCAGCAGCCCCAGCTTGCCATACGCATCGACCAGCTCGCGTTGCGCCGACGCGCGCGCCAGCGATTGATGCTGATGCTGACCGTGAATATCAACCAGTAACTCGCCGAGTTCACGCAACTGCGTGGCCGTAACCGCGGTGCCGTTGATGAACGCGCGCGAACGGCCGCTCGCGTCGATCACCCGGCGCACAAGGCATGTGCCGTCTTCGTCGTTAAGTTCTTGTTTTTTAATGTATTTTTTTGCGGCTGTTAGCGAAGCCATATCAAACTCCGCGCTCACTTCCGCGCGCTCCGCGCCCTGCCGCACCACCAGCGCATCCGCGCGCGCCCCCAGCACCAGTGCCAGCGCGTCGATCAAAATCGATTTGCCCGCGCCGGTTTCGCCCGTGAGTACCGTAAAGCCGGCGTCAAACGCCAGCTCCATGCGTTCTACGATGACAAAATCGCGAATCGATAGACTACGCAGCATAAGTTGGGTTGGAAAAAATTATTCCCTGTTCCAATTCAGCTTCTCCCGCAACATCCGGTAATAACTATGCCCAATCGGATGCAGCAGGCTGATGGTATGCGGGTAGCGTTTGATAACCACGCGATCCGATTCACGCAAAGCGAAATGCGAGTGGCTGTCGAAGTGCGCGCGCGCATCGCTGTCGCTGCGCATGACAATTTCGATCACGCTGGCGCTGTTCACGACGATGGGCCGGTTCGACAGCGTGTGCGGCGATACCGGCACCAGTGAAATCACACGCAGGCTGGGATGCACAATCGGCCCGCCGGCCGACAGCGCATACGCGGTGGAACCGGTGGGCGTGGCGACAATCAATCCATCGGAGCGCTGGTGATAAATGAATTCGCCATCGACGCGCACTTCCATTTCAACCATATTGCCTTCGATGCCTTTGCTCACCACCACGTCGTTGAAGGCCAGCACGTCCAGCACCTGATTTCCGTCACGATGAATTTCGCCTTGCAGCAACATACGGTCTTCGGTCACGCATTGGCCGTCGAGTATCGCGGAGATCGTTTCATACATCGTATCGAGCGAGATGTCGGTCAGAAATCCGAGCCGCCCCTGATTCACGCCCACCAGCGCCACGTCGAACGGCGCCAGTGTGCGCGCAATGTTAAGCATGGTGCCGTCGCCGCCCAGCACGATCGCCAGGTCGGCATCGCGCCCAAGATCTTCGAGTTCGCGTATCGGATAGGGCGAATTGCGAATGTGCGCGCCGGTCAGCTTGTCGATCAGCACCGTGACGCCGCGCCTGGCCAGAAAATCCGCGAGCTTCAACAGCGGCTCGGCGATGTCCGGGCTGTTGTACTTGCCGATCAGCGCTATGGTTTTAAAGGTATTTTCCATATCGGCATTTAACCACAACCGTGCGGCCGGGTGAACGCGGTCTGCGCGTGCCGCCATAGCGCGTTTCCCGGCTGCGCTTATCGCGCTTCACGCATCGCCGCGCAACTAGGTAGAATAGCCGCATGTCCACGCCCATGAACGATCGCGCGCAACTGCTGCTGAAAACGCTGGTCGAGCGTTATATCGCTGACGGTCAACCGGTGGGCTCGCGCGCATTGTCCAAGATCGCAGGACTCGATTTGTCGCCCGCCAGCATACGCAACGTGATGGCGGACCTTGAAGACATGGGCTTTATCGCCAGCCCGCATACCTCCGCCGGACGCGTGCCTACCGCGCGCGGCTATCGATTTTTTGTCGATACGCTGCTGACGATCAAGCCGCTGGATCGCGTTGAAATCAATCAACTCGAAGGCCATTTGCATCCGGACAACACGCACAAACTGGTGGCATCAGCCTCGCAAATGCTGTCGGAACTCACGCGCTTCGCCGGCGTGGTGGTGACACCACGGCGCAGCGCGGGCTTCCGCCACATTGAATTTTTGCGGCTTTCCGAAAAGCGCATTTTGCTGATTATCGTCACGCCCGAAGGCGACGTGCAAAATCGCATCATCATTACCGAAAAAGCCTACTCGCCGTCTGAACTGGTCGAAGCCGCCAATTTTCTGAATCAGCATTTTGCCGGGCTAACCTTTGTCGAGATTCGCAGCCGCGTGCAGCAGGAACTTCGCGAATTGCGCGAAGACATGACCAAGCTGATGACAGTGGCGCTCGACGCAGGCAGCCAGGTCGAAAGCGAGAGCGAGACCGAAGTGCTGATCTCCGGCGAAAACAAACTGCTTAATATCGAGGATCTGTCGTCGAACATGGCAAGGCTGCGCAACCTGTTCGACTTGTTCGAACGCAAAACCGGGCTGCTGCAACTGCTGGATATTTCCAGCCGCGCGCACGGCGTGCAGCTTTTCATCGGCGGTGAAGCCGGGCTGTCGCCGCTGGACGAATGCAGCGTCGTCACCGCGCCCTATGAAGTCGATGGCAAAGTTGTCGGCACTGTCGGTGTTATTGGCCCCACGCGCATGGCGTACGAGCGCGTGATTCCGATTGTCGATATCACGGCAAAACTGTTGTCGAGCGCGCTGTCCCAACACTAAGCCACACTGACCTTGCCTGAAACCCGCTCCGCCATCCTCCTCATCAACCTCGGCACACCCACCGAGCCTACGCCAGCGGCAGTACGCAAGTATCTGAAGGAATTTCTATCCGACCCGTACGTGGTCGAAATTCCGCGCATCGTATGGTGGTTCATCCTCAATCTGTTCATCCTGCCCACGCGCAGCAAAGACGCCGCCGCGCGCTACGCATCCATCTGGACCAAAGAAGGTTCGCCGTTGCGCGCGCACACCGCCGCGCAATCCAAATTTGTCAGCGGCTATCTCGGTGAGCGCGGCAGGCGCGACGTGATCGTTGACTACGCCATGCGCTACGGCGAACCATCAATAAAATCACAACTATCTGTTTTTAAAGAGAAAAGTATAAGCCGCGTTGTGCTGCTGCCGCTCTATCCGCAATACGCGCGCAGCAGCACTGCCACCGCGCTGGATGCCGCCACAGCGGCAATGAAAGAACTCGGCTACCACGCTGACGTTCGTAAAGTCGAAAACTTTCACGATCATCCGGGTTACATCGCCGCCCTCGCTAACAGCGTGCGCGAATTCCAGATGCGCACCGCGAGCCGTCCCGACAAACTGGTAATGAGTTTTCACGGCGTGCCGCAATACACGATTGATCGCGGCGAACCCTATCAGGAGCACTGCATCAAAACCGGCAAGTTACTGGCCGCCGCGCTCAATCTCGGCGAACACCAATACCAGATTTGCTTTCAGTCGCGCTTCGGCCGCGCCGAGTGGATCAAACCTTACACCGCTGACGTGCTCACGGAACTAGGCAAACAAAAAACCGGCCGCATCGACATGATCTGCCCCGGCTTTGTCGGCGACTGCCTTGAAACCCTCGAAGAAATCGCCATCGAAGGCAAAGAAATCTTCCACAAAGCCGGCGGCGGCGAATACAACTATATTCCGTGCCTGAACGAGCGCCACGACTGGCTAAATGCGTTGACAGATATTGCGTTGGGTGCATTGGATGGCAAATGACATGCCTTTAGCAAAGCGAAAAATTTATACTCGTCATTCCCGCGCAGGCGGGAATCCATAACACATTGCCATATGACACATGACTCCCCCAACCTACCTTCCCCCGAGGGGAGGGGATACCCGCCTTCGCGGGAACGACCGTGTTAGTAATTGCCAAAGTCAAACCCGGGTGAACCATAAATGCTGAAACTACTATTGGTATGGCTGATCAACGCGGCGGCGCTGTTTGCGCTGCCGTATATCTTTGACTCCATACGAGTCGAAACCTTCTACACCGCGCTGATCGTCGCGCTGATCCTGAGCATCATCAACACCATTGTCCGCCCGATTTTGCTGGTGCTCACCTTCCCCATCACGGTAGTGACGCTGGGACTGTTTATCTTTGTACTGAACGGACTGCTACTGTGGTTTGTAGCCTCGTTCGTCAAAGGCTTCACCATCGCGGGATTCTGGCCGGCGGTATTTGGCGCGATTGTTTACAGCTTGATTAGTTGGGCGGCGAGTACGTTACTGCTAGGCGAGAAAAAGTCATAGCTTCGGCGCGCCGCTTTTCAAGAAATTTAGTATCGTTGGTTTTATGTCTGCCGTTGAGCCCATTAAACGCGCCGTATGCACTTGGGCAGAGTCGTTGCCCAAGGTGCTTCGCGTGTGGCTCTTCGGAAGCCGCGCCAAGAACATGCATCGCGAAGATAGTGACGTTGATATCGCCGTCGAGTTGGATACATCCCAACTTAAGGGAGAAGATCCATTCACCTATTGGATGTTCGAGAAAAAGCAAATGTTAACTACGCTTCAACCATTAATTGCTAATCCTATCGATTTCCAGCTTTATCAGATTGGAGGAACACCGCACGTTGTTTCCTACGTCGCAGAATCTGGCGTACTACTTTATGAGAAACCAAGTTCGTCAAACTGAAAAAATAGGCATAAAAACGACATCTTGCGTAACCGTCATTACTGCGCCTTAATCCCCGCCTCCCGCATCACCTTCCCCCAGCGCTGCGTTTCATTCTTCAAAAACACACCGAACTCCGCGGACGTTGAAGTCAGCGCTTCCGCCCCCACGCCCAGCAAACGCTCCTGCATTTCCGGCATTTTCAGCACCTGCGAAAACGCGCCGTTGAGCTTCGCCACGATGTCTTTAGGCGTGCCCAGCGGCGCGATGATGCCGTACCAGCCGTCCATGTCGTAGCCGGGCACGGTGGCCGCAATCGTCGGCACACCCGGTGCAAGTTTGCTCGGCTCGCGCGAGGTTACGCCGAGCGGGCGCGCCCTGCCGCTCTGCAGGGTGGCATGCAGCGTGGGAATGGCCGAGCAAAGGATATGCACCTGCCCGCTGCCCAAATCAGTGGCGGCGAGAATGCTGCTCTTGTACGGCACATGCACGATGTCCACGCCCGCCATGCCCTTGAACATTTCCATGCACAAGTGCGGCGTCGAACCCTGCCCACCCGAGGCATACAGCACCTGGCCCGGCCGCGCTTTGGCGTAGGCAATCAATTCGGATATGGATTTCACCGGCAACTGCGGACTCGCCACGATCACAAACGGTGTTGAACCCACACGCGCCACCGGCACGAACGCCTTGTCCGCGAGAAAACGTTGATGCAGCACGGTCCCCATCAATTGCGTGAGCGTCACCATGCCCAGGGTATAGCCGTCGGGCGCGGCCTTGGCCACGAGTTCGGCGGCCATCAACCCACTCACACCCGCGCGGTTATCCACCACGATTTGCCGGCCCAGCACTTCGGTGAGTTTGCCGCTGATGATGCGCGCCACTACATCCGCGCCGGAGCCTGCTGCGGTGGGTGTGACCAAGCGTATGGGCCGATTCGGATAGCCCTGGCCCGCGCCACTCGACGCGGGCTGCGCCAGGACGATGGACGTTGCCGTTAGCGTCGCTGTCGCGGCGGCAACGACAATTTTCAGCCTGAGACACATAGCGTATGGCCTGTCTATGGCGTTGGCTTGATGCCGGCGCCTTTAAGTACCTTGGCCCAGCGCTCGGTTTCACGGCGCAAAAATGCGCCATAGTCGTCGGGCGTGGTATGCACTGCCTCGGCGCCCACGGCAATCATTTTTTCCTGCACGTCGGGAATCGCCAGCACCTTCGCCAGATCCTGATTGATGCGCTGAATCAGTGCGCGCGGCGTATCTTTCGGCGCCAGCACGCCATACCAACCGATCAATTCAAAACCCGGCACGGTATCGGCAATCGGCGCAACACCCGGCGCAAGCCCGGTCGGCGCGCGCGTGGTCACGCCCAGCACGCGCACCTTGCCGCTTTGTACGAAGACGGGCATTGCGGGCGCCGCCGCGCAGGTGGCCTGCACAGCACCGCCCATCATGTCGGTCAATGCCGGAACACTGCCTTTGTACGGCACCTGCATGAGTTGCGTGCCGCTCATCGACATAAAGAGTTCCATGCACAGATGCGGCGTGGTGCCCTGCCCGGCCGAGCCGTAGAGCACTTGTCCGGGGCGCGATTTCACATAGGCGATCAGTTCCGCGATCGATTTCACCGGCAGCGCGGCGTTGACTGCAATCACATACGGCGTGGAACCCACCATGCCCACGGGCGCGAATTCCTGCGCCATCAACAGGCGCTGATACAACGTGGTACTGATCAACTGCGTCATCGTCGCCATCCACAGCGTGTGGCCGTCGGGTGCGGCACGTGCCACCAGTTCCGCGCCGATCAGACCGCTTGCCCCAGCCCTGTTATCGACGACGATTTGTTGCCCCCACAGTTCGGTCAACCGCGTGGCCAGCAGACGCGCAATGACATCGGGCCCCGATCCTACCGTTGTCGCAATCACCATGCGCACCGGCTTGGATGGAAATTTTTGCGCGGCAACCGGCGCGCTCAGTGCGATTCCCAGCAGCAGTATCAGCCTGACAATGATCATGGAAATTCCCGGTAACAATCCCGCTTGCCTAACACGCCAGGCACATTACTCGCGCTTGATGTTGGCATCCTTGATAACGCGCGCCCATTTATTGATTTCGTTGTCAATTTGTTTGCGTAATCCGTCGGGTGTGCTGCCACCGGGTTCCACGCCTTCCCGCGTGAGCCGGTCGCGCACGCCTTGTTCGCGCAGCGCATCCACCGCGCCGCGACTGAGCAATTTAACCGCGCTGTCGGGCGTGCGTAGCGGCGCGAGCAAGCCAAACAAGCCCATCGATTCCAGTTGCGGCATACCCAGTTCGGCCGTGGTTGGCACAAACTGCAGCACGGATATGCGCCTGCCCGACGTCACTGCCAGCACTTTGAGCTTGCCCGCGTTGACCATCGGCACATACACCGGCACGTTGTCGAACGCTATCGCGATGCGCCCGGAAACCAGATCGGGCAGGAAAAACGTCGATCCTTTGTAAGCGACGTGCAATACGTTCACGCCAGCGGCTTTCTTGAACAACTCGCAGGTCAGATGCAGCAATCCGCCGACGCCGGATGAAGCGCATGAATATTGTCCCGGCTTCGCTTTCAGTTCGCGCACCAACGCCGGCAGGGAATCGGGCTCAATGGCAGTGGTGACGAATAGGCCATTGGGAATCGCCGCCACCGTTGATACTGGCGACAGATCGCGGCTAAAGCTATAGCCCACGGTATCCGCGCTATAAACCATCTGGATGGCGAGCGATGCCGTTGAACTGAACAGCAACGAATAACCATCCGCCGGCGCTTTGACTATCGACATCGCGGCAATATTGCCGCCATCACCCGGGCGATTTTCCACCAGCACTTTCTGCTTGATCTGCACGCCCAACTGATCGGCGAAGGTGCGTGCCAGCCGGTCACCCGATGATCCGGGCGCCAGCGAGCTAATCAGACGCACGCCGCGCGCGGGATACACCTCCGACTGTGCAACAGCCGCCGCGCTCAGGCACGACAGCACCAGCGCGGCCCCACACCACCCCAACGCGCGCCGCATACTATTTAGCAACCTGATGGATCAGCCGCGTCACTTCACTCACGAACAGCGCGGGATCGTCGATCATCGGGAAATGCCCGCAGTCGGCCAGCACTGCCACATTGTTCGCACCCACGGCCTTCTCATACAGATCTTTTTTACCCAGCGCGTTGCCCTTGGCGCCGACGATGACTGAGGAAGGCGCCTTAAGCAGACTCAGCGCGCCGACAGCATCGAACTCGCGCATCGCGCGCATCACGTCCACCATCGCCCACGCGCCGGCTTTGTTGCGGTCGGTGTTCCAGCGCACCAGCAATTCTTTGGTGGCGTTTTTGAAGCGCGGCTTCAGTTCGTCGATGCCTTGCGTCGGCTCGCTGTAGGTGGCTTCGATACGCGGCCAAGTCGCCATCCAATCGGCGGTAGTGCGCAGCGGACACTCCGAAATCACCACCGCATTCATGCGATGCGCGTGGTCGCGCGACAGCGCAATACAAATCGAGCCGCCCACGGAATCGCCCGCCACTGCCGCTTTGTCGATCATCAGCGCGTCCAGCAATGCAATCACCGCGTCGGCGTACTTTTCAATCGAGTAGTGCCTGGTAATAGGATCGGAATCGCCATGCCCCGGCATGTCCATTGCGATCACACGCCAGTTTTTGGCAAAGCCCGCCATGCAGTCGTCGTACTGATGCGCCGACGCACCATTGCTATGCAGCAGCACCAGCGGTTTTCCCGAACCTTCTTCATAGTAATGAATACAGCCGTGCCGGGTATCAACGAAACCTTGCGTCATCACTCCCCCTGTTAAATAATTTTTTAAAACAAATAGTTACGCAACTTTCTTGACTGAACCACCTGCGGCAATTGCCTTGTTCACACGCGGCATCACTTCCGTGGCCATCAGTTCCATCGAGCGTTTGGCGAGCTTCGGATCGACCCAATCCATGCCGGCGTAAACCAATTCACCGAAGTCGCCCGTTTCTTCACGCAGTTTGAGAATTTGATCGACCACGCTGTTGACTGAGCCATGGATCACCAGATTGTCGAGTACGCGATCTTCAGTAATCGCCGAATCCGGCTCGGAGGGATCGTTCTTGAAAATCACCTGACGATTGCCGGCGATCATTTTGTACGTCAGCATCTTCCAGTAGAAACGATACGGGCTGTTGGCGTCGTCGCGCCCATAGCTTTTGGCGACTTTGTCGTCGTCGGCCACAAAAATCGTGCGCGCGATGCGCCAATCCGCCGGATCGGGCGTTTGGCCCACGTTGCGCTTGCCTTCGCTGTAGTTGGCCCAGTGGCTCGACAGCCATTTCGAAAACAAAAAATTCGCCGACAGCGGGTGAAAATCACGCTGGCCCATCAGCGTCACGCCCTTGGAAAAGGGGGCGACGACAGTGCCCACAATTTCCGGCCGCGGCTGCTGATACGGCTTGTAAAGATGCCCGCGACCGATAGCAAGGTCACGCGTGTTCTTCACCGTGACTTTGTAGCGGTTGTCAGGGAAATCAATGTCGTACGGCGATTCGCGCTCCCAGATCGCCAGAATCACATCGATGCATTCCGCAAACATCTTGTTGCGATCCTGATCGAGATTGCCCAGCGCCTCAGCATCGCAACGCAGCGCGCCCGCGCTGACGCCGAATATAAAGCGCCCTTTCGCCAGATGATCGAACATCGCGGCATTCGAGGCAAACAACACCGGATGCTGCTGCGACAAATTGGAGGTGCCGGTACCGAGCTTGATGGTTTTGGTATCGCTGATCAGCGTCGCCAGGAACAACATGCTATTGGTGATGTTCTCGGTTTTTTCGGTGAGATGTTCGCCGACGAACGCATCATAAAACCCGAGCTTGTCTGCAAGAATGATCGCCTCGCGGTCTTCCTGCAAAGTCTCGGTGCAGCTGCGGTGCATTGGATGCAGCGGCATGGTGAAGTACCCTAAACGCATGTTTTTTCTCCTGAATTACCGTGAGTCGCTATGCCAGCATAAATTTTCTCCCGGTTATTCGCGCACGGGCAGGAATAACCGGGAGGTATTGCACACACAAAACGCAAGCCGGCCATCATACGCAATCACAAGGCCGCGAAAAATCCATCGCGCGAACAAACTCTTTATCCATTATTTCCGCAAACGCGGCGGCGCAGGCGCTTAGGCCACGCGCGTAATTTCCACCAGAAAATCAATCATCACCCGGAGCTTGCGCGGCACGTGGCGTGTCGGCGGATACACCACGCAGATCGGCTGACCTTCCACCGCATACGGTTTCAACACTTCGACCAAAGTGCCGTCGGCCAAATCGTGGCGCACCGTCCACCAGTTTGACTGCACCACGCCCAACCCCAGCAGCGCAGCCTCGCGCACCGCGTCGCCCCCCGTCAGCACCAGCGGACTACGCACCGCGATTTCGACGCGTTTGCCCTTGACTTGATACGGCCACACTGGAAACAGCGCGCTCGAAATACAACGATGCTGAATCAGTTCATCCGGCGTCTTCGGTTCGCCGTGCGCCTTGAAATATGCCGGTGAAGCGCAGGTAACGCGCTGTCCGCGATTTAACACGCGCGCCACGTAGCGCGGATTGTTGATCTCGCCCACCTGCACCGCGAGGTCGAGCCCGCGCTCGATCAAATCCACCTGGCGGTCGTCGAGGCCCACGTTAAGCACGATATCGGGATAGCGCTGGCTGAACTCCGCCACGCGCGGCAAAAAAGTCAGCCGCCCAAACATCGCAGGAAACGACAATTTCAACTGGCCCTTGGGCGCTTCGCCTGCGCTTTTCAGCGACGCTTCGGCATCTTCGATGTCATTGAGTATCTGCAAACAGCGCGCGTAATAGTCACGGCCATCATCGTTCAGCGCAAGCTTGCGCGTGGAGCGCACCAGCAATTGAATGCCGAGTTCTTCTTCCAGCCGTGCCACCGCTTTGGCGACGGCGGAAACCGACACGCCGAGTTGCGTCGCAGCGGCGGTAAAGCTGCCGCTGTCGGCCACTTTCACAAAAGCCAGCATGCCCAGCAGCTTGTTCATATCAATCCGGTCATGGAACAAAAGGAAAATCTATTCTACTGTCTTATCCATTTATTACGCAAAAAGCGCGTAGCAACACGCGCCTTATTTATGGTAAGTACAGATATTTTTGTAAATTATTACAATAAAACAAATACTTATGAATAATTATAAATAATCGACATGGCGCTTGAATTCCCGAACGCCGCCCCAACGTGGGTAAGGTTAATCGGAGACCCCAAGCATGGCCGAAGCATCGCAAAACGAACAGCAGGAACAGGCGCCCGCCGCCGAAGCCGCCCCTGAACAAGCGCAACCCACACTCGAAGCGTTGCTGCAAAAAGCCGAAGCCGCGGTGCAGGAACATCGCGACGCTTTTCTGCGCGCCAAAGCCGAAACGGAAAACGTGCGCAAGCGCGCGCAAACCGATGTCGCCGCCGCGCACAAATATGCGGTGGAGAATTTTGCCACCGAGTTGGTCGCCGTCAAAGACAGCCTTGAAGCGGCGCTCGCAACCGAGAACGCTTCCGCTGAAAATTTTAAAAGCGGCGTCGAACTCACGCTCAAGCAATTGAAGGCCGCCTTCGACAAATTCAATGTCGCTGAAGAAAATCCGGTAAATCAGAAATTCGATCCGCACCGCCATCAAGCGATCGGCATGGTTGAGTCCGATGCCGAGCCCAACACCGTCGTGAGCGTGCTGCAAAAAGGCTACCAACTGAACGAACGCGTAATCCGCCCCGCGCTGGTAACTGTGGCCAAGGCGAAAGCGTGATTGCGCATGCTCGGTTGAATCGGCTTGAATAAGCCCCATATAAAACACATCGAAACTTTGTAGATTGAGGCAATAAAATGAGCAAAATCATAGGTATAGACTTGGGC
>JBEBHE010000258.1:0-6830 GCA_040081205.1 Burkholderiales bacterium
CTGTCATCACTCAAAGTCACTCAAAGTAACGATAAGGGGATTTCATGAAGTTGGATGCATTAGATGTGACGCGGCCTGATTTAACCGTCGGCGTGATCGGCACCGGCGCGATGGGGCGCGGCATAGTGCAAGTCACCGCAGCGGGCGGCATGAATGTGCTGATGACGGACGCGCGTCCCGGCGCTGCCGCAGAGGCCAAGGATTTCATCGCAAAAATGCTCGACCGTGCTGCCGACAAAGGCAGCATGACCAAGGAAGAAGCGGCCGCGGCCACGGCACGCATCAAGATCGTCGATAGTCACAAAGACATGAACCCCTGCCACGTGGTGATCGAGGCGATTGTCGAAAACCTTGAAGCCAAGCGTGCGTTGTTCGGTGAGCTTGAAACTATCGTTACGCCGGAATGCATTTTGGTGTCGAACACCTCGTCGATGTCGGTGACGACGATCGGCGCTAAACTCAAAACACCGCAGCGTTTCGCCGGATTCCATTTCTTCAATCCGGTGCCGCTGATGAAATTGGTGGAAGTGATCTCCGGCTTGCTTACCGAAGAATGGGTGTGCGATGCGCTGATGGCGCTCGGCAAACGCATGACGCGCGAACCGGTGCGGCTGACGGATGCGCCGGGATTTTTGGTGAATCAAGTGGGCCGCGGCTTCACGCTCGAAGCCTCGCATCTGGTTTACGAAGGCATATCGACATTCGCCGATGTCGATCGCGTGATGCGCGATGTTGGCGGCTTTCGCATGGGGCCATTCGAACTGATGGAATTGACCGGCCTGGATGTCACGCAGCCGGCTTCGGCGCTGATCTACAACCAGTTTTTTCAGGAACCGCGTTATCGCCCGAATTTGATTATGCAGGAGCGTTATGAGGCGGGTGTACTCGGACGCAAATCGAAAAAGGGTTTTTACAACTACGATGCCGATATGAAAGCCATCGTCGCGCCGGAAAAAGCAGCGCCCTCTGCACGGCCTGAATCGGTGTGGGTAAGTTCTGTTGAAGCAGCAGGCTCGGCGAAGCTGAAAGAATTGTTAAGCAAACTCGGTGTGTCGGTCGAGGCGGGCGCCACGCCTTCGGCAAAAGCACTGATTCTGGTAACACCGATTGGCGAAGACGCGACGACTGCTGCAACCTCGCAAGGTTTGGATCCCAAACGCACCATTGCCGTTGATACGCTGTTCCCGATGGTCAAGCGTCGCACGATCATGACGACGCCGATTACCGATGCGGCGTATCGCGATGCAGCGCATGGCTTGCTTGCGTCCGACGGCGTGCCGGTGACGGTGTGCCGCGACAGCCCCGGTTTTATCGCACAGCGCATTGTGGCAATGATCGTTAACATTGGTTGCTCCATTGCGCAAAGCCGCACCTCGGTGCCGTCCGATATCGACAAAGCCGTTACCCTGGGCCTGAATTATCCCAACGGTCCGTTCAAATTTGCCGACGTGCTGGGCGTGCAAAATGTTCATCGCATACTCGACAATATGAACAAGATCTACGCCGATCCGCGTTATCGCCCGAACATCTGGCTGACGCGCCGAGCGAGACTCGGCGTTTCGTTGCTGACGCCGGAACCATGATTCGCTTTAGTGAAATATTTATAACTATTTGTTTTTAAAGGATAAATAATCATGTTAGATGCATACATTTACGAAGGAAAACGCACCCCGTTTGGACGTCACGCCGGCGTGCTGGCCAAGGTTCGTCCGGACGACATGCTGGGTGGCGTGATCAAAGCCGTGGTTGCCAAATCCGCGTTCAAGCCGGAGCAGATTGAAGATGTGATCGTCGGCTGCGCTAATCAGGGCGGCGAAGACAGCCGCTGCGTCGCGCGTCATGCGCTGCTGATGGCGGATCTGCCGATTGAAACCCCGGGCACCGTTATTCAGCGCAATTGCGCCAGCGGCTTGGGCGCGCTGGTGCATGCGGCGCATTCGATCACGGCGGGTGAGGGTGATGTGTTCGTGGTGGGTGGCGTCGAAAGCATGAGCCGTTCACCGATTGTGATGAGCCGCGGTGAAACGCCGTTTGATCGCAACATCAAATTCTTCGATAGCACCATCGGTCCGCGTTTCTCGAACCCGGCGCTGGTCAAGCGTTTTGGCGATCCGCAAATGCCGCAAACCGCGGATAATCTGGCAAAAGAATACGGCATTACGCGCGAGCAGGCGGACACCTTTTCCGCCGCGTCACAAGCCAAATACGCACTCGCCAAAGGCGAAGGGTTTTTCAACGGCGAAATCGCGCCGGTGGAATTGCCGCCTACACGCAAAGGTCCCGTGCCGGCGGTGACGGATGATGAACATCCGCGTCCCGAAAGCGACATGGCGGCGCTCGCCAAAATGAAAGCGTTATACGAAGGCGGCGTTACCACGGCGGGCAATGCGTCCGGCGTGAACGACGGTGCGGTGTGCCTGATGGTAGGCTCCAAAAGCGCAGGTGAAAAAGCCGGCGTGAAACCGATGGTGCGCATCATCGCCAGTGCCTCCGCCGGCGCGCCGCCGCACATCATGGGTATCGGCCCGGTTGCCGCGTCGAAAAAAGCGCTCGCGCGCTTGGGACTGACCATCAAAGACATGGACGTCATCGAAATCAACGAAGCGTTCGCGGCGCAAGTGCTGTCGTGTCTGAAGGGCCTCGACGTTTCGTTCGACGACAAGCGTGTTAATCCGAACGGCGGTGCGATTGCACTGGGTCATCCGCTCGGCGCATCCGGCGCGCGCATCGCATTGACGGCCGCGCGCCAGTTGCAGCGCACCGGCGGCCGCTACGCACTGGTGAGTCTGTGCATCGGCGGCGGGCAGGGCACGGCGGTGATTTTGGAGCGTGTTTCTTAAGTATCTGTTTTTATTGATTAAAATAAAGGTCGGTCGCATCGCTGCACCGGCCTTTTTGTTTGCCTTTATTGAGAATCATCATGACCGATTTCACCAAAGTTACCCTCATCGGCGGCCAGTTCAAATGGGACGATCCGTTTCTGATTGATGATCTGCTGACCGACGACGAACGGATGATTCGCGACACCGCGCGCGCGTATGCGCAGGAAAAACTGCAACCGCGCATTCGCGACTGGAATCGCAACGAATCGTTTGACCCCATCGTGATGCGAGAAATGGGCGATCTCGGATTTCTCGGCGCGCCGCTGGAAGGCTACGGCTGCGCGGGCATCGGCTATGTGGCGTATGGTTTGGTGATGCGCGAACTCGAACGCGTCGATACCGCGTTTCGCTCGGCGTGCAGCGTGCAAACGGGGTTGGCGATGACGCCGATTTACGCGTACGGCAGCGAAGCACATCGTGAAAAGTATTTGCCGAAAATGGCCACCGGCGAACTGCTCGGCTGCTTTGGACTGACCGAACCCGATCACGGCTCCGACGCGGGTGGCATGAAATCACGTGCGAAAAAAATTACCGGCGGATGGCACCTTACCGGCACAAAACTCTGGATCACCCACGCGCCCATCGCTGACATCATGGTGGTATGGGCGAAAGACGACGAGGGCGCCGTACGCGGCTTCATCCTCGAACGCGGCATGAAGGGACTTTCCACTCGTAAAATCGAAGGAAAATTCTCCGTGCGCGCCTCGCAAACCGGCGAAATCATCATGGATCAGGTGTTCGTTCCCGACGAAAATATTTTGCCCGGCGTAACCGGATTGAAAGGTCCGTTCGGCTGCCTCAACAACGCCCGCTTCTCCATTTGCTGGGGCGCTCTTGGCGCTGCGGAAGCGTGCTGGCACACCGCGCGGCAATACACCATGGATCGCAAGCAATTCGGTAAACCGCTGGCGGCGAATCAACTCATCCAGAAAAAACTCGCCGACATGCAAACCGAAATCGGCATCGGATCGCTGTCCGTGTTGCACCTGTCGCGTTTGCGCGAACAGGGAAAAGCGACACCGGAGATGGTGTCGCTGGTGAAACGCAATTGCACCGGCAAGGCGCTTGATATTGCACGCGCGGCGCGCGACATGCTCGGCGGCAACGGCATCTCTGATGAATTCAATGTCATCCGGCACATGATGAATATGGAAACCATCAACACGCTCGAAGGCACCCACGACATTCATGCGCTGGTATTGGGGCGCGCACAGACGGGAATTTCGGCGTTTTAATCCGCTGGTTCTATTTTTCTTTCGCAACGGCCTGACAGGCTGTCGCAGAAAAGCGCGAATTTTGCGATAGCACTAGGGATAGTGTTTTATAAAGGCATCCTCCCCAAGTCTGTTGCGCGCATAAAACAGCATGCCTCTATGAACGGGAAAATGCCCTTGACCGGCACCGGCGCAGAGAGTATTTTTCCTAAAAACAAGGCTCAACACCCGTTATTTAAACCTTAGCGGGTGGTATCGAATTTAACTAATTGAAAATAATAGAAAATCATGAGATTTTTCACATGGCACACCGAATCACGCTATGTGAGCCTATTATCTGAAATCCAGGCGTGCGTGATTAGCCGGATGCAGGTGTCCGTATGAAAGAAAGGACCAACGTGGCTGAACGAGTCAGTGCGGATGATGCCGGCAAGCGACGCCTGCAAGCGGTAACGCCGTCGGAGATTCCGAACAAGGACGATCCCGAATCGGCGACCGGGGAAGGCTCGGGTTCGCCCAAGCGCGAGCGGCTCACGCTGGTCATCGACCAGCTGCCTCATGCGGCTTACATGGTGAATCACAAATTTGAAGTCACGTGGTTCAACGAGCAGGCCCGTCTAGAAATACCCGGCCTGCTTTCAGAAATGCCGCCGCGTATCGAAGACCGCAGTATTTTCAGGCTGTTGCTGGACGGCGATGGTGATGGCGATGGCATTGCCGGTAATTCTGCGGCGATGCTGCGCTTGAACATTGCGCTTGCCAAAGAACGCATGAATCTTTCATCGATTGTGCAGCCGCTGCGCGGCATATCGACCTCGCGTGTGCAGATGCTCGAGCAGTTGTATGAGGAGTCCGAGCCCGTTCGATCCGCCGTGGTGGTCGAGTTGCCGCTCTTGCTCACTGTTGATGGCGGCCTGCAGGATTACGCCGCTTATTCGACGTATTTTCGCGAAGGCATACTGATTGTCGTAGCGCCGCGTGAGCAGGACAGCGACGAGTTGCGGCAGCTGCTAAGCCGCCGCGACATGGTGATTCGCACATTGTTGTCGAAGCGCCTGCCGGTCCTTACCGATCTGGTGGTGCTGGTAGCCGACTTGCAAGAGTCAGTGAAGATTTGTTCGGAGCTTCCGCCAGACGAATACTTTGAGCTTATCAACAAAATCTGGGCGACTGCTGGCGATATTTTCCGCCGCTACTACGGCACCTACGGCAAGCATGTCGGCGACGGCATGGTGTACTATTTCTTTCCGCAGCCGGATTCAAATTACATTTACAACGCAGCCGTATGTGCGATGGATCTGAAAATGGCCATGGCACGGTTGTCCAAAGAATGGCAATTGAAGAAAAACTGGCTGAACGAGTTGTATCTGAACACCGGGTTGAACGAAGGTCAGGAGTGGCTTGGCACCTTCCAGACATCCACCAGCATCGAATTTGTCGTGCTTGGTGAAACCATCAACCACACGTCGCGGCTTTCCGACATGGCGCGTTACGGCCAAGTGTGGGCTACCAAGAATTTCATGAGCAAATTGCCGCCCGAGCATCGTGATCGAGTGCAGTTTGGCATTGAGCGTGTCGGCGCCAACGGTCAGCGCGTCATGGTGCCTTCGAGCTACTCGCGCGTCGGCAATCTCGTTGATGTCGAATCGGGGCGCTATGTGAAGTTGCAGGACATTGCCGGTTTGGCCGTCACTGAGATTCGCAGTATCGCCGGCACAGGCTGATCCGCCGGCATCAGTGCCGGCAGCGCATCCCATCGTAGGACTAACGCCTCTCGTTGTGGTTCAGCGAAAATCCTTTGCTTGAATTGAAGCTGCTTCAGGGTAGCGTGGCGGAACCTATTGCGTTAGGCTAACTTCTATGACGTCTCCGCTATCCGCCTCACAAGGCCCTTTTGCGATTTCACCGTCGGCATGGCTATGTGGCTGGATCTCGGTGTTGACAACCCTAGTTGTGATCCTTTGTGCTGTCTATTTACCGCTTTGGAGCGCAGTTATTACCATTACAGTATGTACGGGCGTCGCCATGCAGTGCTGGCGCCGTGAGGTATTGCTGGCATCTCCTGATTCGATCGTAGCCTTGCGCTTTGGGCAATCGCGCTTTGATTTTCAGTTCAAAAATGGACAGTGGAATGCGGCTTGCTGGTCGCCGCAAAGCGGAGCGCTGGCATCGGGATTTGTCAGTAGCTGGCTTTCAATCATCGCAGTACGTGCTACGGATACGTGCCCCCGCAGATACATTGTGTTGATGCCTGACAGTCTGGATCACAATGCGTCGAGGCGAACCCGCGTCTGGCTGAAATGGTCGCGCGATAAGGATAGCGATACTGTCGACAATTAGCCGGACGATGGAGTCCCGTGGGTAAAATGCAGCCTTTTTTTGATCGATTTAATTCGACACGTTTTGCTCAGACCACCTATTTAAGCGCAGAACAGGGTTCAGTTTTCATACCAAGCGCCGTTAATAGGTGTCAAGGTGTTTGAATTTGGGTCTGCGAAAGGAGGAATCCATGGTATTTCTTCAGATATTAACTGGGATGATGGCAGCCGCAATTTGTCTTTTGGTGATTCAGCGGGTGCGATCTGAGTCGTTTCCACATGGGACAGGCTTTTTTAGAGTGTTGGTTAAGTGCTGCGGTGTAGCGGCGGTGCTGGGCATCGTAATTAATCTTGGACAGTAACGCATTGGTGAGCATTTGTTGTCGCGCCTTTATTTTACATAATATACATTATAC
>JBEBHE010000259.1:0-6821 GCA_040081205.1 Burkholderiales bacterium
TTTCTTTTAGGGTTTCGTTTGCCATGCAATTGACTGGTGCAGAAATTGTTGTGCGCTGCCTGCAGGAAGAGGGAATCGAACATGTGTTCGGTTATCCCGGCGGCGCCGTGTTGTTCATCTATGACGAGTTGTTCAAGCAGGATAAGGTTAAGCACATACTCGTGCGCCACGAGCAAGGCGCGCTGCACGCCGCCGACGGCTATGCGCGCTCGACCAATAAGGTTGGCGTGGCGCTGGTTACCTCCGGCCCCGGCGTGACTAACGCAGTGACCGGCATTGCCACGGCGTATACCGATTCGATTCCGCTGGTGGTGATTACCGGGCAAGTGCCCACGTACGCCATTGGTGAAGACGCGTTTCAGGAGTGCGACACGGTCGGCATTACGCGTCCGTGCGTCAAGCACAACTTCCTGGTACGCAATGTCGAAGATATCGCCAGCACCATCAAGAAGGCGTTCTACATTGCATCCACTGGCCGTCCTGGACCGGTGGTAGTGGATATTCCCAAGGACGTGACAGCCGCCAAGACGGAGTTTTCATATCCTGCCAGTGTGAGCATGCGTTCGTACAACCCGGTGACCAAGGGTCATCCGGGGCAGATCAAAAAGGCCATTCAGTTGTTGGCTGCGGCAAAACGCCCGATGATTTACACCGGCGGTGGCGTGATACTGGGTGATGCGTCGGTGGAGTTGACGCAGCTGGTTAAAACGCTGGGCTTTCCGTGTACCAATACGCTGATGGGACTCGGCGGCTATCCCGCCACGGACAAGCAGTTTGTTGGCATGCTCGGCATGCACGGCACTTACGAAGCCAATCTCGCGATGCAAAATTGCGACGTGTTGTTTGCCATCGGCGCGCGTTTCGATGACCGCGTGATCGGCAACCCCAAGCATTTTTTCGACCCGAAGCGCACGATCATTCATATTGACGTCGATCCGTCATCGATTTCCAAACGCGTGAAAGTGGATGTGCCTATCGTCGGCAACGTGCGTGATGTGCTGAAAGAATTTAATAAGCAGCTCGATGCCGTCAAGACGCGAATGGACGCGCCGGCACTCAAGAGCTGGTGGGCGCAGATCGAAGAGTGGCGTGGCCGCGATTGTCTCAAGTATGACCGCGCCAGCGCTATCATCAAACCGCAATTCGTGGTGCAGAAGCTGTACGAAATCACCAAGGGCGATGCGATTATTACCTCTGATGTCGGTCAGCATCAAATGTGGGCGGCGCAGTTTTATAAATTCAATAAGCCGCGGCGCTGGATCAACTCCGGCGGTCTGGGCACCATGGGTTTTGGTCTGCCTGCCGCAATGGGCGCGCAGATGGCGAATCCGAAATCGACGGTCGCTTGCGTCACCGGTGAAGCATCCATTCAGATGTGCATACAAGAGCTTTCGACCTGCAAGCAGTACAAATTGCCGATCAAGATGGTGATGCTCAATAATCGCTACATGGGCATGGTGCGGCAGTGGCAGGAGTTTTTTCACGGCAATCGTTATGCCGAGTCATACATGGATGCGTTGCCGGATTTCGTGAAGTTGGCCGAAGCCTATGGACACGTCGGCATGCGCGTTGAAAAGCCGTCCGACGTGGAGCCCGCATTGAAAGAAGCGTTTGCGCGCAAGAAGGATCTGGTATTCATGGACTTTATTACCGATCAGACTGAAAACGTTTACCCGATGGTGCCCGGCGGCAAAGGGCTGTCGGAAATGATTTTGGTGTAATCAACATGAGACATATCGTATCGGTATTACTGGAAAATGAAGCGGGTGCGCTGTCGCGGGTGGCAGGGCTTTTTTCCGCACGCGGCTACAACATCGAATCATTGACAGTGGCACCTACCGAGGATGCCACGCTATCGCGCATGACCATCGTCACCAGCGGCTCCGATGAGGTGCTGGAGCAAATTACCAAGCAACTCAATAAACTGGTTGATGTGGTTAAAGTAGTTGATTTGTCGGAAGGCGAGCACATAGAGCGCGAACTGATGCTGGTCAAGCTGCGTGCGGTGGGCAAGGATCGCGAAGAGATGAAACGCATGTCTGATATATTCCGCGGCCGCATCATTGATGTTACCGACAAGGATTACACGGTTGAGCTTACCGGCACCTGTTCCAAGCTCGACGCGTTTCTGAAAGCCATCGACAGCTCGGCCATACTGGAAACCGTGCGTACCGGCGCATCCGGTATCGGTCGCGGCGATCGCATTCTAAAAGTATAATAAAAACAAATAGTTACGTAAAATTAGTGGCAGAGCCCGGTAACGCTTTGTTTGGCGTTCTTGGCCTTGCGTTTTAAGATACTCACGAAGGGAATACCATGAAAGTCTATTACGATAAAGACGCCGATCTTTCACTGATCAAAGGCAAAAAAGTAACCATCATCGGCTACGGCTCGCAGGGCCATGCGCACGCACTGAATCTTAAAGAATCCGGCGGCAAAGTCACCGTGGGTCTGCGCAAAGGCGGCGCATCGTGGGAGAAGGCACGCAAGGCCGGCTTGTCGGTCAAGGATGTCGGCGAGGCCGTCAAAGGTGCTGACTTCGTGATGATGTTAATGCCGGACGAGCATATCGCCAAAGTGTATCGCGAAGACGTCGCGCCCAATATCAAGAAAGGCGGCACGCTGGCATTTGCGCACGGTTTCAATATTCATTACGGACAGGTTGTACCGCGCGAAGACCTCGATGTGGTGATGGTTGCGCCCAAGGCGCCCGGTCACACGGTGCGCGGCACCTACTCGCAGGGTGGAGGCGTGCCGATGCTGATCGCCATTCACCAGAATAAAACAAAGAAAGCGCGCGACATGGCGATGTCGTATGCCGCGGCCATCGGCGGCGGCAAGGCCGGGATTATCGAAACGACGTTCAAGGAAGAAACCGAGACCGATCTGTTCGGTGAACAAGCCGTGTTGTGCGGCGGCTGCACGGCGTTGGTGCAGGCGGGTTTCGAGACGCTGGTCGAAGCGGGTTACGCGCCGGAGATGGCGTACTTCGAGTGCCTGCACGAACTGAAGCTGATCGTCGATCTGATGTACGAGGGCGGCATTGCGAATATGCGCTACTCGATTTCGAACAATGCCGAGTATGGCGATTTCACTCGCGGCCCGCGCATCGTCACCGAAGAAACCAAGAACGAGATGCGCAAGATTCTCAAGGAAATCCAGACCGGCGTCTATGCGCAGGAATTCCTGCTCGAAAACCAGACCGGCGCCACCAAACTGAACGCCATGCGCCGCATCGGCAAGCAGCACCAGATCGAGGTGGTCGGCGGCAAGTTGCGCGACATGATGCCGTGGATCAAGCGCAATCGTCTGGTGGACCAGTCGAAAAACTGATGAATTACCCGCACCCCATCATCGCGCGCGAAGGGTGGCCGTTTATCGCGCTGGCGCTGGTGGTGGCGATTGCCGTGCAGGTGGTTGCAGGATGGGCGTGGGCGCTATTCTTCTGGCTCGTGGTAGTGTTCATGATCCAGTTTTTCCGCGATCCGCCGCGCACTGTTCCGTCCGAAGCTTGTGCGGTGATTTCTCCCGCGGACGGACGCGTGGTCTCCATCGAACGGGCCCGCGATCCTTATCTGGATCGTGATGCGCTGAAGATCAGCGTGTTCATGAATGTGTTCAATGCGCACTCCAATCGCAGTCCGGTGGATGGTGAAGTACGTAACACGTGGTATCACCCCGGCAGTTTTCTCAATGCGGCGCTGGCCAAGGCGTCGCTGGAAAACGAGCGAGCCGCGCTGTGGATCAAAATGCCAAACGGCGCGGATGTGACCTGCGTACAGGTTGCCGGACTCGTTGCGCGCCGCATTCTGTGCTACGCCAAAACCGGCGACACGCTGGCGCGTGGCCAGCGCTTTGGCTTCATCCGTTTCGGATCGCGTGTGGATTTGTATTTGCCTTTGAGCGCCACGCCACGTGCCGTCGTGGGTGACAAGGTCTATGCGACCGAGTCCGTGCTCGCGACGCTGCCATGAGCTACGACGACAAAGACAGCAAGCGCTTCATAAAATCGCGGTTTGGCCGGCGCGGTATCTATTGGTTGCCGAATCTGTTCACATTGGCGGCGCTATTTTCCGGCTTCTACGCGATTGTGCAGGCCATGAACGAGCGCTTTGAATTGGCCGCGATGGGCATTTTTGCCGCGATGGTGCTCGACGGGTTGGACGGCCGCATCGCGCGCATGACACGCACGCAAAGCGATTTCGGCGCGGAACTCGACAGCTTGTCGGATATGGTGTCGTTCGGCGTTGCGCCGGCGCTGGTGGTTTATACGTGGGCGTTGCGCGATTTTGCGTTCTCGAAAACCGTGCCCGTGCTGGGGCCGTGGCTGTCCACCAAATTAGGCTGGATCGCAGCGTTCATCTATTGCGCGTGCGCGGCGTTGCGGCTCGCACGCTTTAATACCAACATCGATATCGTTGATAAACGTTACTTCCAGGGTTTGCCGAGTCCCGCTGCGGCTTGCGTGCTGGCGGGACTGGTATGGGCTATCAACGAATATCAGATCAAAGGCGTGGACGTAAAATGGCTGGCATGGCCGCTAACGGTGTTTACCGGTCTCACTATGGTTACGAACCTTAAGTTTTACAGTGGCAAAGATATCAATCTGCGCAAAAGTGTGCCGTTTTCAGCATTAGTCGGTATTGCGATGGGTGTTGGGGCGCTGTTCGTGTTTGCCAGCACTTTGCCGGAAATGCTGTTCGCGGTGTTTGTGATTTATCTGTTTTCAGGTTACGTCATGTGGATCTGGGAAAAGCTCAAAAAGCCGCCGTCCGACTCTCCGCCCACTGCCGCCTGAACGTCGGCAGCTTGCACGATCACGGAAAAGTCTTTATATTTATCGCCATGAGTTACTTTACACAGGCCATTGCGGCACATGCCTTTCCGGCAAGCGCGCTGCTTCTTCTGTCCAGCCTTCTGCTGGCCGGCCTGCTGCTGCGCGCAAGCGCAAACTAAACTTATCCCACATTGGCAGTACCCCGGGCTGGCGCCCAGCGCCAGATATCCAGTATCTCGCCTTGGCGCATATTTAAATAAGACGCGCTGGGTGATTGAAAGCAGCAAAGGAGTAAATCATGGCTAAAGAAAAGCTCATCATATTTGATACCACCATGCGCGACGGCGAACAAAGCCCCGGCGCATCGATGTCCAAGGAAGAAAAAATTCGCATTGCGCGCCAACTGGAACGCATGCACGTGGATGTCATTGAAGCGGGTTTTCCGGCTGCCAGCGATGGCGATTTTGAATCAGTGCAGGCGGTGGCACGCGTTATCAAGGACAGCACCATTTGCGGGCTCGCGCGCGCGAACGAAAAAGACATACGCCGTTGCGGCGAAGCTGTGCGCATCGCGAATTCGCCGCGGCTGCACACGTTTATCGCCACCTCGTCGATCCACATGGAAAAGAAGCTGCGTATGGAGCCGAGTCAGGTGGTGGATCAGGCCGTGCGGGCTATTAAGTGGGCCAGCGACTACACCAATAACATAGAGTTTTCACCCGAAGACGCCGGACGCTCGGATATCGATTTTTTGTGTCGCATTATCGAGCAAGTCATCAAAGCCGGCGCCACTACGATTAACGTGCCGGATACCGTGGGCTACACGCTTCCGGAACAATTTGGCGGATTGATCAAAACCCTGCGCGAACGCATTCCCAATTCCGACAAAGCGGTGTGGTCGGTGCATTGTCACAACGACCTCGGTTTGGCTGTGGCAAATTCGCTTGCTGCCGTGATGAACGGCGCGCGCCAGGTCGAATGCACGATCAATGGTTTAGGTGAGCGAGCGGGCAACGCATCACTCGAAGAAATCGTTATGGCGGTGCGTACGCGGCAGGATATTTTTACCTGCGACACCGGCATTGACGCCACGCAAATCGTGCCGGCCTCGAAGCTGGTGTCAGGAATTACAGGTTACCCGGTGCAGCCCAACAAGGCGGTTGTTGGCGCGAATGCGTTCGCGCACGAATCCGGCATTCATCAGGACGGCGTGCTGAAGCATCGCGAAACGTACGAGATCATGAGCGCGGAATCGGTGGGTTGGACGACTAACCGGCTGACCTTGGGCAAACTCTCCGGCCGTAACGCCTTTAAGTCACGTCTGCACGAGATCGGCATACAGCTCGAATCCGAAGAATTGCTCAATGCCGCATTCAAGCGCTTCAAGGATCTTGCCGATAAAAAGCGCGAAATCTTCGACGAAGACCTTCAGGCGTTGATCACCGAAGAAGAAATCGAGCATATCGAAAATGAACACTGGCGGCTGGTTTCGCTGACGGCGCACTCCGAAACCGGCGAATTGCCCTATGCGAAACTCGTGGTGGCGGAAGACGGCAAAGAACGCAAATGCGAATCACAAGGCAGCGGTCCGGTGGATGCGGCATTCAAAGCGCTGGAATCGATCGCCAGCAGCGGCGCGTCGTTGCTGTTGTATTCGGTCAACAACATCACCAGCGGCACGGACTCACAAGGCGAAGTGACGGTGCGGCTATCGAAGGAAGGCCGTATCGTCAACGGCCAAGGCGCCGATACCGACATCGTGGTGGCGTCGGCCAAGGCGTACATCAATGCTTTGAACAAGCTGCATTCCAAATCCGAGCGGGTGAATCCGCAGGGAATGTAAGTATTTGTTTTTAAGGTTTTTATTTAATTACTTTCATTTGCCGTACATACAGAATCGCGCTGGCAAAAATCACCACGGCCAGCGCGATTTCCACACCGGCGAGCTGAGCGGACAATCCTTTGTCGCTGTACGCGCGCACTACGCCTTCAACAAAGTAGGCAATGATGAACAGCGTTACCCAGCGATACGTATAGATCTTGC
>JBEBHE010000260.1:0-6795 GCA_040081205.1 Burkholderiales bacterium
GAACGCGCCGGAAAAGTCGGTCGAATCCGGTGTGTAGGTAAACGAACCGTTCGCGTTGAGCACCAGCGTGCCGTAAGCACCGTCGAACACACCCGTTGTTGTCACCACCTTGACACCGTCGGCTTCGGCAATGTCGTTGGTCAGCACATTACCGATTGTCGGCACCACGTTCCAAGACACATCCGGCGCAGTTGCGCTGAAGGTATCTGTGTGCGCTGCGGTGAACGTCCAAGCGGTGTAGCTCAGATTGGTAACAAACAAATCCGCCCGGTTGGAGCCGCTGGAATTGTCGTTCACCGTGAACACAACATAGTAATTACCCGGTTGGGTAATGCCGGTGAAACCGAAGGTGCCGGAACCCGACTGATTCGTCAATGATGCAACCGGGGTATCGGGGCCGCTGACTTCCCGGTACAACGTTGCCGACCAGCGATCAGTGCTACTCCAGTCACCGCGTGCAACCGTAAATGCAACCGATGCGGTGTGGCTTGCATCAACATCGTTTGACGTCAATGTAAACTCATTGGACTCTTCCGAATCAGAGCTGTCGGCATTGTTAATGCTCAGGCTGCTATCGAACACCACTGCCGCATCTGCCGTCCAGCTTGCCGGCACATTAATCGACATCCCCTCAGTGATGCTGCCGCTCGCCACCAGGAAGGACTCGGCCGCATCAAACGCATCGGCCACTGCAACCGGCACGCCGTCCAGCACGCTGATGTTGAGGTTGGCGGATTTCTTGTCGCCGTCGCCGTCCACGATGGTGTAGGTGAACGTTTCCACCGTGGTGTCGTTGTCCACATTCGCCGGGGCGGTGTATTTGTAAGCGCCCGTGGTGAAGTTGAACTCGAATTTGCCGCCGGCATCGGTGGTTGCAATCGTCAGCGGGTTGCCTGCCGAGGCGAGGTACGTCACGCCGTCGTGAACGATGCTGAAGAACTGCGGCACACCGGGGCCGTCGGCGCCAAACTCGCCGCTCAACGTGCCTTCGGTAACCAGATCGCCCTCGACGGTATTGCCACCCACCGTGGCGAGCAGCACAGCCGTCAGGTCGCCCAGATCGTCCACCACCACCGCGTTCATCTCGGCGCCAGCGCCGATGCCGTCGTAGGCGATCGGGTTCAGGTTGCCCACGTTGATGCTCGTGCCCATGCCCAGCGCGTAGGACTTGATTTCGTTATTGTTTAGGAAGGTTTCCCAAGCAGTTTCCTCATCACCCTGGATGCCCGCGTCGCCATCCGGCTGATTCGGGTTGCCGTCGGAGATGAAGTAAGACACGTTGTTCGCGCCGACGATCTTGCCTGCATCGCCAAACGCATCCATCGCGTCAGTCAACGCTTCGTCAAAGTTGGTGAGACCACCCGTGCCCAGGTTGTTGATAATGTATTTCGCCGTGCCTGCGGTAGCGATGTCACCGATATCGACCCATACGCTGCCTTGCTCGGCCGCATTGGAGCTGAAAGTAACGATGCGCACTTTTACCGCACCAAGCGCGTCATACGCATCCAGCAGCGCCATCGCCGAGCTCTTCAGCGTGGTGATGCCCGCGCCGCCCATGCTGCCCGACACGTCGAGTACCAGCATCACGTTGGTATCGGCATTGCCGTTGCCGCCTTCGCTGATGGTCTTGTTGACGTTGTCCGGTTGTGCCGGGGCATCGTCTTCAAAGCGGAAGAAGCCCGAGATATTCGCTACCGAAGCGATAGCTGTATCGCCGTCGCTGTCGGTGATGATTGCCGAGGCGCCAACACTGCCCGCGGCCAGCGTCATGCCTTCATCGTCCGCCGTGTTATTCGGGTGCTGGAGCGACACATACTGCGCTATCGATGCCACGCCGGTGCTGCTGTTGATGGCGATGGCGAAAGCTGCGTCGTCACTGGCGTTCACCACGGTGTCGCCATTGGAGTCGTAGCGGCCGACGATCAGTTGATCATTGACCTGGAACAACGTAATCGCTTTGCCGCTGGTGGTGGAGAGGCCGGAGGCCGCGTTATTCAAATCCAGTTCGTAGACCAGCGTTCCCGGACCATCGGCGCCATAAGACGGCGTGGCGATGACGACCGGATTGGTGCCGGCGGCGTACTGCGTTGCCATATCCGGATCGGTGCCCGGGTTTGTGACACCGGCGAATTGCGCGATCACAGCCGCATTGGTGGTGTCGTCGTCCTGCAGACCGGCGGATTCGTCAACAATCACCGGATCAACCAAGCGGATGTTCGACAGGTAGGTGCCGGTGTCGTCGCCCGACGTGCCGACTTCGCGGAACTCGACCGTGTTGGTGCCGGCAGCCGCGATGACGTTAACGCCCGCCTGCTGCATGACACCGCTTACGCCGTCGAAAGTGCCGACCAAAACGCCGTTCCAGTACACCTCCAGCGAAGCAGCGCTTGCGGCGTTACCGGTTCCCTCGCCAATTTCGAACGCGAGGCGATATTTCTCACCTGTCGTCAGGCCATTGACAGCTTGGGAAATCGATACGTTACCGGGACTGGCTTCCATATCAACGATCAAGCCGCCCGAGCTGCTGGCGCCGGCGTAACCTTGGCCGACACGCTCAAGCTGCGGACCAGTGATGGTCCAGGAGCCTGCGGTGCCGGTGGCAATACCGCTGTCGGTACCCCAGGTCGGGCTATTGGAGACAAAGCCGTTCAGGAACAAACCGTTGGTGGCTTCGTTCGCGCCGCGCAGCGTGACTGTCGGGGTGTCGTCATCGACATTGACCGACAATGCACCGTTGACGGTATCGCCATCCTTATCCGTTACGCTGTAGCCGATATTGAACACTTGATTGTTTTCGACATTGCCCGGAGCGTGCTGGATCGGTGCGTTCTGCGTTACGGTGTAAGCACCCGTGGTGCTGTCCACTGTGAGCGTCAACACGGTAACCGAGCCTTGCTTCACTAGCAGGTTGCTGCCCGCAGCCACGTAGCTGAAGCCAGCAGGTGCGCTACCCGTCAGGTAGGCAATCGCGCCCGCACCGTCCGCGCCGAAGCTGTGGCCCAGCGTGCCTGTGGCAGCGACTGAATCAGCATCGTCGCCAGTACCACCCGGGTTGCCGTTAGCCAGCGCGTCGTCGTCGAGTTGCACCACGGCGTTTTGGGTAACCGTCGGCGTGTCGTCGTCAACATTGATGCTCAATGAGCCGTCGGCAGTGTCGCCATCGCCATCGGTGACACGGTAGGCAATCGCAAACGACTGGTTGTTTTCGTCACCGCCAGCAGCGTGCTGGATCGGCGCATTCTGCGTGACCGTGTAGGCGCCGCTGGTGGGGTTCACCGTCAGCGTCATCACCGTCACTGTGCCTTGCTTCACCAGCAGGTTGCTGCCCGACAGCTCGTAGCTGAAGCCTGCCGGCGCGCCGGTGGTCAGATACGCTACCGAGCCTGCACCGTCGGCGCCAAAGTTATGGCCCAGCGTGCCAGTCACCGCAACTGCATCGGCATCATCGCCGGTGCCGCCCGCGTTACCACCGGCCAGCGCGTCGTCGTCCAGACGCACTGTGCTGTTCGAAGAAGTCACAGGACCGTCGTCGTCGAAGCGCACGAGTTGGCCAATCGGCTCTTGATCGTACACGGTGTCGCCATCGGAGTCAGTGACCGTGTAGCGAATCGCAATCTTGCCAGCAAGATTGATTTCCTCGTCGGCGTCGCCGGCGATCGGGTGCTGAAGCGACAGGTATTGCGCCACGTAGATTCGGCCCACCGTGCTGCTGAACAAATCATGCGGGGCCGCTACCGCAAACGCTGCCTGACCATCAAAGGCGCCGCCAACCACACGGCCCACGATCAGATCGCCTTCCAGTACCAACGTAATGGGGCTGCCGTCGGTGACCTTCAGGCCGGAGTTCGCGTCCAGCAACTGCAATGACAGGCTGCTCACTGCCGCAGGGGCATCCGCACCGACTTCTTGCGCGTGGCTGAATATCACGCTGCCTGCCATGGCGTAACCAATCGCGCCAGTGGTCGGCGGTACATCCGGGTCATTACCGGGAGTCGTTACCCCGGCAAACAGCCCAGCAACCGCCAAAGCCGTGAAGCCACCTACATCGTCATTCTGGTTGCCGGTCGATTCGTCATGCAGCACGCCGTCGGGGTTGCCCACGATCGACATCTGCACTTCCGGAATATCGTCGCGCACGTTGACGGTGAAGGCACCGTTCAGCGTGACGTAGTCGCCGTCATCGTCGGTGGCCTTGATGATGGCGCCGAAGTTGATGCCGGGGATGGTGTTGGCAGTGCCCGGGCCCGAACGCAGGTCGAAGTTCTCGTCCGCACCCGAGGTCGGCGCTTTATGGATCAGTTCGTCGAACAGGCGGAACTCATACTGGCCAGTGGCTGTGTTGAGTTTCAGTTCGAACACCGGGTTGCTGGTGTCGCCAAAGCCTGCGGTATCCGGCTCGGTCGCGGTGAGGGTAATGATGCCCAGCGTCGGGCCACTGACGGTGTAGGTCAGTTCCTGACCGTTTTCCGGCAATGCCGATTGCTTGGAGTAAAGATGCAGGTTCTGCATGAAGGTCAGCGCATTGGCCGTGAACGTGTAGGACACGATGGGCGAATCCGCGCCGGAGTTCACCAGGCCTGCGAGCGTGCCGGAAACAAAGGCCGGATCGTTCTGGCCTGCATTGTTTTCGGTGTCGGAACCGTCGGCGTTGCCGTCGTACGGGTTGGTGCCTTCCGACCATGCGGTGTTGATGTCGTCTTCGTCCACAGTGCGCGTCACGGTCTGGCCGGTCAGCGAAGGGCCGTCATCGGCGAAGCGCACGTTGCCGCCCATGTCGATGGTTTCGGTGTCCGTGGCAACGTCGCCGTCGCCGTCGGTCGTGGTCGCCGTGCCGGTCAGGCTTACCAGCCCGTTGGCCAGCACCGCGAACTGATCGTCATACACCGCGCCACCGTCGTTATCGTTGACGTGATCGATTTCCTTGAACTGCGTCAGGGTGACCACGCCTGTGCCAGGGGCCACAGACAGGGTAAACACGTGGTGCTCGCCTTCCGGATACAGCGGCGGCGTGGTGCTGGTCGAGCCGACGATGAGACCGTTCAGGTTGTAGAGGTATATCGGGTCACTGCCGCCGTCCTGGTCTTTGTCGTTGAACATGCCCGACGCGGTGCCATTCGGTTGTTGCAGGCTCAGCACATAATTCCAGGTGGTGGTGCCAGGGCCGTCTGCGCCGTAGTTATGCGTTTCAGCAAACACGCCGCTGAAGTTGGCGCTCGATACCATCGTGTCGCTATCGGTCGGATTGCCATCGGTATCGGCATCCTGCGTGGTGAGTGCGACGGACGCTTCGAGGCGGCTGTCCACTGTGACGTTGACCGTCGGGCCGTCGTCGCCGAAGCGCACACGGTCACCGATGGTTACTTGCCTGACCACGGTGTCGCCGTCGGAGTCGGTTACCTGATATTGAACCGCAATGCTGTTGCCGAGGTTGACTTCTTCATCGTGGCTCGCGCCGCCGGTGGGGTGCTTGATCGACAGGTATTGCACCACGAAGATTTTGCCATCCGAATCCAGGGCAATCGCAAACGCTGCCTGACCGTTGCCGTCGCGGCCCACGATACGGCCCGAGCTGTCTTCAGACAGGGTGATGGGGCTGCCTTCGGTGGTCATCAGACCGGACACCGGGTTCAGCACTTCCAGTGAAAGGCTGTTCACCAACGGCGGGGAATCCGCGCCAACTTCAGTACCCGAGGTGGTGACCACCGCGGTGCCCGAGTAGGCGTAGCCGATCACATCCGGGCCAATCACGTCGGCCACATCCGGGTCGTTGCCGGTGTTCGAAACTGAAAGGAACAACAGCGCAGGCACGATGGCGCCGAAACCGCTGACGTCGTTGTTCTGCGTGCCGCTCGATTCGTCGTGTGTCACGCCGGACTGGCCTACTACCGCCAATTGCACTTCCGGAATGTCGTCGCGCACCGTGACGGTGAACGCATTGTTCAGCGTGATCGAGTCGCCATCGGTGTCGGTCACTTCGATGATGGCGCCGAAGTTGATGCCAGAAATGGTGGCACCGGAATTGCCGGAACGCAGGTCGAAGTTCTCATCCGCGCCCGATGTCGGCGCTTTGTGAATCAGTTCGTCGAACAGACGGAACTCATACGCGCCGGTAGTGGTGTTGACTTTCAGTGTAAACACCGGGTTGCTGGTGTCGCCAAAACCGAAGGTATCCGGCTCGGTGGCGGTCAGCGTGACCCATCCACCCGAAGAACTCTGGCTATAGGTCAGCGCCTGGCCGTTTTCCGGCAGCGCGGTTTGTTTGGAGAACAGACCCAAGCCTTGCATGTAGGTCAGAACGTTGGCGGTGAAGCCGTAGGTCGGCGGCTCGTCTGAGCCGATGCTCGCCAAGCCCGCGAGCGAACCAGTAACGATCGCGGGATCGTTCGGGCCGCTTGCCGCTTCCGTGTTGGATCCGTCGGCATTGCCGTCGTTCGGGCTTGTGCCTTCCGACCAATTGGTATCGATGTCGTCTTCGTCCACCGTCACGGTGATCGTATTACCCGTCAGTACCGGAATGTCGTCCTGCACAGTGATGGTGAAATCGCCGTTGTTGAGCAATTCCAGTTCGTCGCCATCGGCATCCGTCACCAGAATCAGCTTCGAGAAGTCAATGCTGCCAACACTTTGCTGACCCGTGCTGTTACCCGTGAACAACAGGGTGTTTTCGTCGTTCAAACCGTTGTCCACATGGTCCAGCTGGTCGCGCAGATCGAAACTCCATGAGCCGTCGCTGTTCACGTTCAGCGTGAACACTGTGCGTCCGTCGGCCGTCGCGGTCAGGGTGTGGCCACCGTT
>JBEBHE010000522.1:0-1749 GCA_040081205.1 Burkholderiales bacterium
GCCCGACTCGGCCTTGATACAAACACTGTTGGGGATCTCTTTCACCATCTGCCTTACCAGTTCAGGCGACATGCCCGCCGGATGTATGCGCTCGAATCCCCAATGCGGTACCGGGAAAATAATCACACCAAGCTGTGTGGCATCGCAAAATGCCTTGGTGTAATCGAAGATCTGCTGCTGCGTAGTAGCGTAAAAATTAGTCGGATACCCCAGCAGCACCAGCTCCGCGCCTTCTTTTTCGGCGATCTGCACAGCTTCAATATTTTCTTCGAGCGTGTTAAAACCGGCGTGATGAATCAACAGCAACTTACCGCCGGCCTCATCGCGCGACCATTGCACAAACTGTTTGTATTCCGGCACGGTGATCGCAACCTCAGACACCAGCAGCGTTCCCCAGAAACCGTATTCGATTTCCTTGCGGATATCGTGGCGTATGCCTTTTTCGTTCAACCCCTTGAGATTTTGCGTGTACGACGGGATCACCACGTTCGCCACACCCTTCATGTTTTCGCGCGCCCACGCTCGTGCATCGCTTTTCTTGTAACGAACCATCGTCATCGCTTTCCTCTTCCTCTTTATTTTTTCGCCGGGCCTTTAATGGCGAGTTCCAAAGGCAATTGTGCGCCTACACCAAGCTTGAGCGCTTTCTCGTAACACATCTCGGATACCGCAATATCCTGCAAACCAGAGCCTACCGATTTGAACAGGGTGATATTGGAGGCGCCATTACTAACTATTTGTTTTTGTTGAATAAATTCTGATAGCGCCATCAGCTTCTGATCGAATTTTACGCCGGCTTTTCGCGCAGCCAGCATATCGCCTGTTTGATGTGCGACTTCTTCCGGCACGTCGGCGATGATGGTTGCAGCGCGCTCAATGACGCTGGGGGCAATCTCAATTTGTTCCGGGAGTGTTGAGCCGATGGACACCACCAGCGTGCCTGGCGTCAACCACGCACCGTCGAGTATCGGCGTTTCGTTGTGCGAGCGCGCGGCGGCAATCACCAGATCAGCATTGCGCACCGCTGCCTGCGCGGAATCGGCTGCAACGCATTCAACGTGATGTCGCAACGAAAATTCACGCGCGAATTTTTCCCGATTCGCCGCTGTCGGACTGTAAACCGTCAGCGATTGGATAGGACGTATCGCTGCCAGTGCTTCGGCATGCGTGCTCGCCTCATGGCCGGAGCCCAACACGGCGACGCGAACCGCTTCTTTTTTCAGCAAACGATCCATCGCCACCGCCGACGTGCCGGCGGTACGCATCGCCGTTACCGTTTTACCATCCAGCAGGCAGACCAGTTCAGACGACTCCTGCTCCCACAGCGCAATCAGGTAACTCACGTTGGCACGCCGTGAGCGGCCGATAATCTTTGCGCCCATGTGTTTGCGTGTAGATGACATCGCCGTCAGCGCGCGCAACCACGCGGTGTCCATACGCGCCACCACGCGCGGCGGCGCGGCGTCTTGCGGGATGTTTTGGCTGTAAACGTTGGCGAGACATGCAATCACGTCCGGCCAGGTTAGGATGCGCTGCGTGTCGGCGTCGGAGAGAAATAGCATTGGCTTAAAAAAATGGGGATGCCAAGCTAGCCGCTAGGCTCGGCGCCAGATCGTGCCCTTAGGCGTGTCTTCCAGAACGATACCGGCGTCGAGTAATTCTTTGCGAATGCGGTCAGCTTCGACAAAGTTTTTTGATTTCTTGGCGCCAGCACGTGCGGCTATTTGAGCTTCGATACTATCTGGCGCA
>JBEBHE010000261.1:0-6781 GCA_040081205.1 Burkholderiales bacterium
CTCCGCGGCGGCGGCGCGGATCATTTTGGTTTGCCGCCGATGGATTTGTATCTGATGTGCGAAACCGATGCGGCGGTTCCGTTACTGCTTGATGCCGTGAGCGCGCGTGCAACACCGCCAAAAATTCCAGCAGCCCCCGCGCTAAAACCTGCACCCAACGCCGTGTCGCTGCGCGGTGTGGGTCTCGCACTGGAAGAAGCGACTAAAGGCGTTGATGTTTGCTACACGCGCTTTCCACTCGGCTGGAATGGTGCGTACACGCATTTCAGGCATCCGCTGGATTACATCGGGCACGACGGCGGCGCCGGTGTCGGCTCCGGTCCGGGCATGACGGTAGGCGCGGGCCTGGCGTTGAAAGGCAGCGGACGCATCGCAGTGGGGCTTTGCGGTGATGGGGATTTTCTGATGGGCAATACGGCAATCTGGACGGCGGCGCACTACCAGATTCCGTGCCTGATCATCGTGTGCAACAACCGTTCGTTCTACAACGACGAACGCCATCAGGGCCGCACGGCCGTGAATCGCGGACGTCCGGAAGAAAACCGCTGGATCGGCCAGCGCATCGATGACCCACCCGTGGATATTGCAGCGATGGCGCGCTCGCAGGGCGCGTTGGGTATTGGGCCGATTGAGAAACCGGAAGACGTGTTGGCGGCGGTGCAGCAGGGCATTGCGGCTGCGCGCGAGGGCAAAGCCTGTGTGATCGATATGCGGGTGTTGCCGGGGTACGATACGAGGGCTTAGAAATTCGCAGCGACACCATCTATTGCGCCCATTTTTTTAATTTGACGAGATAAATCAACAAATGGATGACAACGTACCGCTTCGGATCAGGTTGTCCAGATATCGCTGCTTCTTCGATGCACATGATGTCGAGCTCGAATTGGAGCGGGGGAAATGCGTTGCCATTGTCGGGAAAAACAACACCGGAAAATCGGCGTTGATGCGTTTTTTTTTCGAGATGAGAAATATTCTACAAGGGTTTAGTAACGGAACGTGGCAGAACGAAGTCGAAGGCGTTGCCGTGGCACTAGACACCCAATCCCCATATCTTCATGCAGTGCATGGACAATATGGAATTGGAGACGCAGTTCAATTGTTTCCGAATCAAGATGGCGAAATGCCTCTTTCATTTTCCTTTGAATATGGGGATATCAAGTGTGAATTCTTAATATCCAAGAAAGCCGATGGTTATGTGATTAAGAAGCGATGTTCCCAGATGGGACAGTCTCTCAATACGATGCTACAAGAGTTATTTAGAGATACTTTGTATATTGGTGCGCATCGGAATTTGATAAATCAAAGTGGCGGCAGATACTATGATCTCTCTGTTGGCGTCGCATTTGTGACGGAATGGAATGGTCTTAAAAATGGAACGGACATAGAAAAAGCTAACCTAGCTCATCGGGCAGAAGAGCTGGTTGCGGATATCTTGGGCTGGGACAGTATTTCAATAAATATGAGTAGCGATGGAACTCAACTATTTGTTAGCACTAAGGGAAAGCGCTTCGCGTTGTCGGAGTTGGGTGCGGGGGTTTCTGAATTAATCGTTTCGCTAATTACAGCAGCCATTAAGCGCCCTAGTTGGATATTCATTGATGAGCCCGAATCTCATTTGCATCCAGCGTTGCAGTTAAAATTTCTTACCGCACTTGAGCAACTGGCACGCTACGGTGTTGTATTTACTACCCATTCAATTGGGCTGGCAAGAGCCGCTGCGGATTCTATTTTCGCTATGCAACAAGACGATCACGGGAGAAGCCAATTACGGCGGATAGAGAGCGCAAGAAATTACTCGGAATTGCTAGGCGAGCTACAGTTTTCCCAATTCCATGAGCTTGGATTTGAAAAAATTCTTTTGTGCGAAGGAGTGACCGAGGTTAAAACTCTTCGACAGATATTGCGGTTATGGCGGATGGACTCAGCGGTCATGCTTGTGCCGTTAGGCGGTAGTGCGTTGATTGATCCCAAGAGAATTGACGAGCTTTCCGAATTTGGCCGCTTTGGCGCAAGAATATATGTGTTGGTGGATAGTGAGCGATCAAGTGTGGATAAGGTGAATCTTCACCGGCAGAAGTTTGTTACAGAATGCGACCGCCTTTTTGGCGATGGGCATGCAATTCAGACTGAACGTCGAGCAATGGAAAATTACTTTCCGCAAAGTGCTATTCGAACTGCGATGAAGAGTGAAAAATATCAGGAATTGGGGGCATTTGAAGATAGCCGAACTCATGAGCCATTCTGGGGCAAGAATCAGAATTGGCGCATTGCTGCGGAGTTAAGGAAAGAAGATATTTCGGGTACTGATTTGGGGAGATTTTTTGACACGATTGCCTGTGGCTAGTGAGAGGAAGTGCTCCACACTCTGTTCGTGCAACTAGAAATACCCAATAAAAACAAGTTGTTACGTTATAATCGGCGCAATAGGCTAAACACGCTCGCTTTGGCCGCTCCGGAACATACCCTGCCGTGACCCTTTACCTCCTCATCCTGATGGCGTTTCTGACGCACATCGGTTTTGCGGGCAGCCGCTTGGCTGTACCGCTATTTGCAGTCGATCAGGGTGCCGGGCCGTTTGTGGTCGGCACCATCGTCGCGCTCTACGCTGCGCTGCCGGCGGTGCTGGCGTTGCCGATGGGCCGCATGGCGGATCGCATCGGCTACCAGTTGCCGCTGTTGCTCGGCGCCAGCGGCATATGCGCGGCGCTGGTGCTGGCGTGGTTGATGCCCTCGTTGACGACGTTGTATTTCGTGGCATCGCTCTTGGGCATCGGCTTCATGACGTTTCAGCTTTCGATTCAAACGCTGGTCGGCGCGATTGCCGGGCCTGACGGCCGCGCGCGCAACTTCAGTTTGCTGAGTCTGGGTTACGCGTCGGCGAATTTCAGCGGGCCGCTGATCGCCGGCGTGCTGATCGACAATGTCGGGCACGCGCGCACGTTCGCCGCGCTGGCGATTCCGTTGATTCCGGCGATCCTGTTGGCGGCGATGGGGTCGCGCTGGATTCCCAGCGTGCATGCCAAATCCGAGGCGGTGCGAGGCGGTCTGTTTGAATTGCTCAAGATCAAGACATTGCGCAACACGCTGATCGCGAGCGGCATCGTGTCGTCGGCGTGGGATGTGTATCAGTTTTTCATGCCGATTTACGGGCGTTCGCTGGGCATGTCGGCCACGGCCATCGGCGCGGTGCTGAGCGCATTCGCCATTGCCATTATTCTGGTGCGCGTGGTGCTGCCGTTTTTCGTGCGGCGCCTGGGCGAGACGCAGACACTGACCTATGCGATGTTTGTGGCGTGCGCGGCGTTCTGTCTGTTCCCGCTGTTCAGCAGCGCATGGCCGTTGGCGGCGGTGTCATTTTTGCTGGGCGTCGGCGCGGGTGTCGGCCAGCCGCTGTCGATGACACTGGTGTTCAACGCGTCACCACCGGGACGCGCGGGGGAAGCAGCGGGTATGCGCATCACGGTGAACCAGGTGGCGCATTTTGTGATTCCGCTGTTTTTCGGCGCGGTGGGTTCCGCGGCGGGCTATGCGGCTGTGTTTTTGACCAACGCCGGGTTTCTGATGGCAGGTGGCGTTATCAGCAAGCGTTATCTCGGTAATAAATAAAAGTGCCTGACAAAATAGATTGCAGCACCGCTGGCGGTTCGACAAGTTCATCACGAACGGCTCCTGAAAATAGCCGTTCGCCCTGAGCCTGTCGAAGGGTAACGGTCATTTTGTCAGGTGCGCTAAGCCGATAAATCAGTGTAGATACTTACCGAACCACTCAAACACTTTCTTCCAGCCGTCGAGCGCGGCCTGCACGCGATACTGTTGCCGATCCACCGCGAAAAAAGCATGCCCTGCGTTCGGGTAAATCACGATTTCGTGGGTCTTGCCGTGCTGCTTCAGCGCGGCTTCGGTGATGGCGGCATCAGCGGGTGATGGGCGCGTGTCTTCAATGCCGAAAAAGCACAGTATCGGGCACTGCATATCCCGGGTGAAATCAATCGGTGCTTTGGGCTGGCGTTCGCTGAGTTCCTCGGGTTTGGCGACCACGCCGCCGCCGTAACAGGAAATCACCGCATCGATGCCGCGCACGGTGCAACCGGCAAGGTAAGCCTGACGCCCGCCGGAGCAATAGCCGATGACGCCAACTTTGCCATTGCTATACGGCAATGCACGCACGTAGTCGACAGCGGCCTGCACATCACCCATGGTGCGATCATCCGGCATGCCGCCGGCGGCGCGTATGCTCGCACTGTTTTCCTCCGGTGTTGCCTTGCCTTCGCGAAATTGCAGATTGGTCGAAATAGCCACATAGCCGTGGTGCGCGAAGCGGCGCGCTATTTCCTTGTTGTAAATGTCCCAGCCGGGCATGTGGTGAATCATTACCACGCAGGGATAGGGGCCAGCCCCCAGCGGACGCGCCAGATACGCATCGATCTGATCGCCTTTGTGGCCGTGCAGCAAAACGGTTTCGGCGATTTGGGCTTCGTATTTCATGGGGCGATCTCCTGTGGCGATGGGGATGGTGCGTGCGGAATGGCGGTATTCTATGGCGAGTTGAATCGCGTCGTAAATATACAATGCCGTCCGGGATCGGTATAACAGCGAGCAGTATGGACTCCGCGTTGACGGTTTAAAATCAGGCTGCTATGGTCATACTATCGTCGCTCACAAGCGGCGGGCCGGGGCGGTCACAATAAAAACAAGGGCTGAAGATGTGCAATCCGGTTATTCCCCGTTATTTTCATTTCACGAGAGAGAATCCCCATGAACAAGGTAGTTGACTCGCCGCAAGCGGCGCTCGCGGATATTCAGGACGGCGCAACCGTCGCCATCGCGGGTTTTGGTGTGGCGCACCGCTTTGCGACCAGTCTGATCCTGGCGCTGCGCGACAAAGGTACGCGCAACCTCACACTGGTTTGCAATTCGCTGGGTGATCCGGGCGCGCAGCGGGGGCAGATTCTGGCTGAAGCCAGGCAGGTGAAAAAACTCATCGCGGCATTCTCCGTGCGTCCCGGTACGCCGACGTCGAGCGAAGAGCAAATCGCCAAGGGCGAAATGGAAGTCGAGCTGGTGCCGCAAGGCATTTTGGTTGAGCGCTGCCGCGCAGGCGGCGCGGGCCTTGCCGCGTTTTATTCTCCGACGAGCGTGGGCACGGATCTGGTAAAAGGCCGCGAGCTGCGCGAGTTTGGCGGCAAGCAATATGTGCTGGAAACGGCAATCCATGTCGATTACGCGCTGCTGCGCGGTTACCGCGCGGATCGTCTGGGCAATGTGCAGTTTCGTGGCGGCAGTCAAAACTTCAATCCGGCCTTCGGCAAAGCGGCCCGCGTCGCCATTGTTGAGGTCGATGAAATCGTCGAACCGGGTGTGATTCCGCCGGAGCTGATTGATTTGCCCGGCATTTTTGTCGAGCGCGTGATATTGACGCACGAAAAAGTGGACGGCAAAGCATGGCGCCGTCCCGAGCGGCGCCCTTCGGACAAGCCGCGGCTCTACAACGACAAGCCGGCGGTGACGCGCCAGGCCATCGCCAAGAACGCGGCCAAGCTGGTGCGCGAAGGCACTTACGTTAACCTCGGCGTGGGCATTCCAACCATGGTGTCGAATTATCTCAAGGGCCGTGATGTGATTCTGCACGCGGAGAACGGCGTGTTGGGGTACGGCGAGATGGTGACGGAAGAAAAAGACATTGACCCCGACGTTTACAACGCTGCGGGGCAATTCGTGGCGTTGCAGCCGGGCGCGTCGTTTTTTGACAGCGTGACCTCGTTCGAGATGGCGCGCGGCGGGCACATCGACACGGTGATACTCGGCGCGTATGAAGTCGATCAAACCGCCAGCGTGGCTAACTGGAGTACGGCGGATGCGAAGCGCGGCGGTATTGGCGGTGCGATGGATTTGCTGTCGGGCAAGGGCGATCTGATCATTGTGATGGAGCACACCGACAGCAAAGGTCGTCCCAAACTGCGCAAAAAGTGCACCTATCCGCTCACCGGGCAGGGTTGCGTCAGTTATATCGTGACCGATCTCGCGGTGATGCGCTGGGACGGCAAGCGTTTTGTGATCGACGCGGTGGCGCCGGGATTCACTGCCGATGAGATTATCGCCATGACAGAAATGGAACTGGTGGCCGGGCCCAACGTGCGCGCGATGGAGTGATGCGACCCTTTGTAACACAGGCGCTGGCGGCGGTGTTGTTGGCAGGTCTGCCGCCAACTGCGCAATCGCAAAACTACCCGGCTAAGGCGGTGCGCATGATTATCGGTTTTCCGGCGGGCAGTTCCAGTGACGTAGTGGGCCGGATCGTCGCGCAAAAGCTTGGTGATGGTCTGGGACAAACGGTGGTGTTCGAAAACCGCCCCGGCGCGGGCGCGAATATCGCCGCCGAGGTGGTGGCCAAGTCACCGCCGGATGGATACACCACGCTTTATGCCAATACCGGAATCGCGGTTGCCGCCACGGCGTATCAGAAGCTGGGTTACGACGCGTTGCGCGATCTGGCGACGGTAGGTCAGGCGGCCGCGGGGCCGCATATTCTGATTGTTAATGCGTCGCTGCCGGTGAAGTCGGTGAAGGAACTGATCGCGCTCGCGAAATCACGGCCGCGCGAGATGAACGTCGCGTCGTCGGGCGCGGGCAATTCCGATCACTTTGCGTATGAGTTGTTCAGCTCCATGACTGGCGCGCAGATGACGCATGTGGCTTACAAGGGCGGCGGGCAGGCCACGGTGGACGTGATCAGCGGGCAAATGGCGGCGTATTTTTCCGGTATGGCGCAGGGGCTGCCGCA
>JBEBHE010000262.1:0-6774 GCA_040081205.1 Burkholderiales bacterium
GTACATCTACTGCGTGGAAACCACACTCAGCGCACCCGGTAGATTCGCTTGAACTCCGCCGGAAACACCGCGGGAATATCGGATTTCGGATGCCGCAAGTAGCCGGGCAATTCGGCGCATTGCTGTGCGAGTTTTTCCTTATCCGCAAGCAGCGCCTTTTTGTTCTCGTCGCGCAATTGCAAAACCTCGGATTGGTATTTGCCGTAATTCTTCGTGTATTCGGCCTGATTTTTCGACGCGCGTTTGATGATGGCGGCAAAACGATTATCGAGATCATCAACAATGCGCACGTGGCGGTTGAGCCAATCCTCATAGGCGCCGCTGACATCTGCTTTCTTTTCCGGTTGTAGCGTCACGCAGGCATCGCGCAGTACCAGCACGCGCTGATGTTCGTTGAACAGGATGGCAAGATCCGCAGAGTAAGTCGGCTCCTCTGCGGCGCGTGCGGTTCCAGCCAGCGTCATGGCAGCCGTGACCCACATGGCCAATGACAGATTTACCAACCGTTTTTTCTTCATGGATTTCATAGCCTGCCTTACCCGCGACAGGCGGCATTGTGCTACCGTTCTTTGCATCGGACAACTGCCGCATGGATACCGTCAACCTTATAACGCGCGAGCCGCCTGTTGCGCCGACCATCCGCAATCTCGGCATCGCGGACTATGAGCCGACCTGGTGTGCCATGCAGACGTTCACCGCGCAGCGCAATGCTTCCACCGCGGATGAAATCTGGCTGTTGCAGCATCCGCCCGTCTATACACAAGGACTTGCCGGCAAACCCGAACATCTGCTGCGCGCCGACACTGGTATCCCGGTGGTGAAAATCGACCGCGGCGGACAAATTACTTACCACGGCCCCGGCCAGCTTGTCGCGTATTTGCTGCTCGACATCAAGCGACGCGGCTTAAGCGTGCGGCCACTGGTGCGGAAGATGGAAACCGCCGTGATAAACTTGCTCGGCAGTTATGGCATCAGCGCACGTCACCGCGCCGACGCGCCCGGTGTGTATGTGACGGTAAACGAAACGGTTAACAAAACTGAGGCAAAAATCGCCGCGCTCGGACTGCGCATCAAAAACGGCTGCTGCTACCACGGCCTGGCACTCAATATCGACATGGACCTCACGCCTTTTGATGCTATCAATCCCTGCGGTTACGCTGGGCTGAAAGTCACGCAACTCGCGGATCTCGGCGTGGTCGAACGCATTGACACCATCCGCGATAAACTCGCCCACCATTTGCTGCAAGCACTGTCTTGAATCATTTATGAGCATCCTCGGCGAAAAACAAAAGGGCAAGGCCAAAACCGCGCGCATCCCGATCAAGATCGTGCCGCTGGGCGCAGGTCAGGCACTGAAAAAGCCCGACTGGATCAGAGTGCGTCTCACCGACAGTCCGCGTTTCCGTGAGATCAAGCACATTCTGCGCGAACAGAAACTGCACACGGTGTGCGAAGAAGCATCCTGCCCCAACATCGGCGAATGCTTCGGCAAGGGCACGGCGACGTTCATGATTCTCGGTGATTTATGCACGCGCCGCTGTCCGTTTTGCGACGTCGGCCACGGCCGCCCGCTGCCGCCGGATGCGGAAGAACCGGTTCATCTCGCCGACACCATCGCCGCGTTGAAACTGAAATACGTGGTAATTACGAGTGTGGATCGCGACGATCTGCGCGACGGTGGCGCCGCGCATTTCAAGGAATGCATCCGCGAAGTGCGCGCGCGTTCACCGCAAACACGAATCGAAGTGCTGGTGCCGGATTTTCGCGGGCGGCTCGATATTGCGCTCGACATACTTTCCGAGTGCCCGCCGGATGTGATGAATCACAATCTCGAAACGGTACCGCGTCTGTATAAACAGGCGCGCCCCGGCGCCGACTACACCAATTCTTTGTTACTGTTGAAAAAATTCAAGGCGCGTTTCCCGCACATCCCGGCAAAATCCGGCCTGATGGTGGGCCTCGGCGAGACCGACGACGAGATTCTCGAAACGATGCGCGATCTCAGATCGCACGATGTCGATATGCTGACTATCGGCCAGTACCTGCAGCCGAGCTTGCATCATTTGCCGGTGCTGCGCTACGTGGAACCGGCAGTGTTCGATATGTTTGCCGCGAAAGCCGCCGAGATGGGCTTCATGCATGCGGCCAGCGGGCCGCTGGTGCGCTCGAGTTATCATGCGGATCAGCAGGCGCATGAGGCTGGCGTAGCCTGATCTGGATTCAGGGCTACGCTTCGCTGTTTATGTCGGGAATCGGCCAGAAGCAGTAATTGCGAGTACGCCCACTTAGCTGACGTTGGGGCGATCGAAATTCTGCAATAATTTGTCGTTCCCTCTATCAGGGTAAAAAATTCCTGCTCACGCAGCACCGATTATTTCGACTATCGCATGTTGCTCTTCGTCCCCATTTTATCCGTGTCGGCAATGCAACAAATGTTTCCCAGCTATCTGTTTTTATTAAGATATACTGAATTTTTGGTGGAACGTTATCTACCGCCCTGGAAGGTAATCCGGCGTTTTCGTTGTATAAAGCGAGTTTGCCCGCTGCAGGAAGGACAAGACAAATACTGATGCACTGGATCGTCCCCATCGAAAATGCCGCCGCATCCGCCGCGCTTGGAAAGCGTCTTTGGCATGCGGCCGAACTATTCGGCGTCCCGTTCCACGCTCATCTTTTCAGTTGACCGCCATGCCCACTTCCGCTGACAGCAACTACCCGCCACTCCAAGAGGCCTCGCATGCGGTCCTCCGAGAGGACGGCATCGAATACGGCTTCATCGGCAAGCTCCAGAGTCTCAAATACGAATATCGCTCCGACATCGCCGACCGCGCCTCATTGGAAAAGAACTTCCGGGAAAAATTCGAGGCCCTGAACCGTGTCTGCCTCACCGATGGCGAGTTCGCCCGCCTGCTGGATGAAATCGTCAGCCCTGATGTCTTCACCGCCGCCAAGACCCTGCGGGAAATCAACGCCTTCACCCGCGATGACGGCACCCCGCTGAATTACACCTTGGTTAACATCCGCGATTGGTGCAAGAACACCTTCGAGGTCGTCAACCAGCTCCGCATCAACACCGACTACAGCCACCACCGTTACGACGTACTCATCCTCATCAACGGCGTGCCCTGCGTGCAAATCGAGCTGAAAACCCTCGGCATCCATCCGCGCCGGGCCATGGAGCAGATCGTCGAATACAAGCACGACCCCGGCAACGGCTACACCAAGACCCTCCTTTGCTTCCTCCAGCTCTTCATCGTCAGCAACCGGGACAGCACGTACTACTTCGCCAACAACAACGCCCGCCACTTCGCGTTTAACGCTGAAGAGCGCTTCCTGCCTGTCTACCAGTTCGCCGACGAGGCGAACAAAAAGATTACCCATCTCGACGACTTTGCCGACACCTTCCTCGTCAAATGCACGCTCGGCGAAACCATCAGCCGCTACATGGTGCTCATCGCCAGCGAGCAGAAGCTCATGATGATGCGCCCGTATCAGGTCTATGCCGTGCGGCACATCGTTAACTGCATACACCAGGACAGCGGCAACGGTTACATCTGGCACACCACCGGAAGCGGGAAGACACTCACCTCCTTCAAGGCCTCCACGCTGCTGAAGGACAATCCCGACATCGAGAAATGCCTCTTCGTTGTGGACCGCAAGGACCTCGACCGCCAGACCCGTGAGGAGTTCAACCGTTTCCAGGAAGGCTGCGTCGAGGAAAACACCAACACCGCCGCCCTCGTGCGCCGTTTGCTCTCTGAGGACTACGCGGACAAAGTGATCGTCACCACCATCCAGAAGCTCGGCCTCGCGCTGGATGAGAACAGCAAGCGCAACCAACTGCGGAAGAAGAACGACCAGCCCACCTACAAGGAGCAGCTTGAGGCGCTGAAGGATAAACGCATCGTCTTCATCTTCGACGAATGCCACCCGTCGTCATCGAGAAGCTAAAGGATGCCATACAGAGGCTCGACGGATTCCTGAAATCGCAGGGCCTGGCCTGCGCGCCGGAGGCCGTGCCCAATCTCAAGGGTGATGCCGCCCGCGCCGTCTTCATCAACCACTTCAAGGAAGTGCAGCGGCTCAAGACCCAGCTCGACCAATACACCGATCTCACCGAGGAAAACAAAGCTGCCATCGAGCAGGTGCTGCCGGAAGAACAGCATCGCGGATTCAAGGGCGCCTATCTGGAGACCGCCCAGCGCCTCAAGGAACGGCAGGGCAAGGGCAAAGGTGACGACCGCGCAGCGCCAGACAACGTGGACCAGCTCGATTTCGAGTTCGTCCTGTTCGCGTCCGCCGTGATCGATTACGACTACATCATGGGCCTCATCGCCAGGTTCTCGGCCAAAGGCCCCGGCAAGTCGAAGATGAGCCGGGAAGCACTCATCGGCCTTATCAGCTCTGATGCCAAGTTCATGAACGAGCGCGAGGATATCGCTGCCTACATCGGCACGCTCAAGGCGGGAGAGGGCTTAAGCGAAAAAGCCATCCGTGACGGCTACACCCGCTTCAAGGCGGAAAAGGACGCGCAGGAACTAGCCGCCATCGCGCAAAGGCACGGTCTCGCCACCACCGCCCTGCAAGCCTTCGTGGACGGTATCCTCGACCGCATGATCTTCGATGGCGAACAACTCGGCGACCTCATGACCCCTCTGGATCTAGGCTGGAAAGCCCGCAGCCAAGCCGAACTCGCCCTCATGGAAGACCTGCAAGCACAATGCGTTCCTGAAAGAGCTGGGATTGCCTCTGCTGCCTTGAAACCGGCGATCGAGGACGCGCTCGACACACTGCCCCGCCGCCTACGACCGCCCGCGCCACGCGCAAACGTGTGCAGCGCTGTTTGAGCATGTGTACGAGCGTTACCCCGAGCGAAACACAGGCATCCATGCTACGGCGGTATGAACGAACGGGCTAACAACAGCATGGAACTGACGGCGCTGCGCGCCGCTGCTGATACTGAGCGTTGACAGTCAGCTTTCCCATTTCGCGAACTTCGCCTTTGGGTCGTAAGCAGCACTAGCCCGCCCAATAAAATCACGATGTCTCGGCAAGCTTCCTCTCCAGCAGTTCGTGCAGCTTCTTAAAATCCGGCTCACCCAAAATACGGCTGACAATATTGCCGCGCTTATCGATAACAAACGTCGTCGGCGTCAGCGTCACATCGCCAAACGCTTTGCCGTGTTCGCCCACCGGATCAAACGCCACTTTGAACGGCAGCGCGGTTTTTTCCGCGTAACTCACCACGCGGTTCGGCGGGTCGTACCACATCGCCACCGCTACCGTCTCGTAGCCGCGCGCTGCGAATTTTTTGTGCGTCTCGATGAGCTGCGGCATTTCCTTCAGGCAAATCGGGCAATCCGTCGCCCAGAAATTCACCAGCACCACTTTGCCGCGTAGCGCGTTGATCGCGATTTTTTCGCCTTTGATTGTCACAAAAGTTACCGCAGGTGCGGGCTTCGGCACAAATTGCGGGCTGCATGATGCGAAAGCAGTTGCCGCCACCATCGCCAGCAGCATACGATGGCACAACTTGCCCATGAAATTCGGGTTCAGACTGGAAAGGTGAAACATATGTTGCGTATTCTGAGTATTTTCGCGCTGGCTGTCATTACATCGCCCGCATTCGCGCAGTTATCGTCGATCAGCAACACCGAGGCCACGGGCGGCCTCAAGCAATCGCTGCACGACGGCGCCGCCGCCGCCATTGCCAAGCTCGGCGCGCCGAACGGCTTTCTTGGCAACCCGCAGGTGAAAATTCCGCTGCCGCCCGCGTTGAAAAGAGTTGAAAGCGCGCTGCGGCTTGCCGGCATGAGAAAGCAGGCCGATGACCTTGTGACCTCGATGAACCGCGCGGCTGAAATGGCGGTGCCCGAAGCCAAGACGCTGATCGCCGATTCGGTGTCGAAAATGACTTTGCAGGACGCCAAGGGCATTCTCACCGGCGGCCAGACCTCGGTTACGGATTACTTCAAACGCACTACCAGCGCGCAATTGACACAGCGCTTTCTGCCCATCGTCAAATCCACGACCGATAAAGTCGGCCTCGCGCAGCAATACAACTCGCTTGCAGGACAAGGCGCGTCGCTGGGCCTGATCAAAAAGGACGACGCCAAAATCGAAAACTACGTCACCACCAAGGCGCTCGACGGCCTCTACTTCATGATCGGCGAACAGGAAAAAGCGCTGCGCGCCAATCCGATGGGCGCCGCCAGCGATATCGTCAAGAAGGTTTTCGGCGCACTGAAGTAGTTACGTTACGCGAAGGCCGTGCCGCGGCAACGCTGTAATTGGCGATTGCTATCAACACACCGGCATCGTCGCCAATCGCTTTCGCCACGCGTAGTTTAATGCTGCTCGCCGCGCGTGCCTGCGCGGCAAGTTTCGGCAGATCGCTGCGCACATGCAGTCCGCCACCGAGAAACAGCGGCACGATCACTGCGTTAGTCACACCTTTTTCCGCCAGTGCTTTGGCCGCATCGACAAGATTCGGCGACATGAATTCGCCGAACGCGAGAATCGCCTGACATTCGCCGCGTTTGATGACGTCTTTCAATAGCTTGTCGAAGGGCTTGCGCCATGTTGGGTTGCGCGAACCGTGCGCGAACAGAATCAGCCCTTCGGTCATATTCTGTAAGTATTTGTTTTTATTCATATTTTTAGTAACCCGTTTTTTGTAGATTCGCCACCCGCACCATCTCGGCATAGCGCTCGTACTCGATGCGCAGGAACTTGCGAAATTCCGCCGGACTGCGGCCAGCGGGCTCGTATCCA
>JBEBHE010000263.1:0-6729 GCA_040081205.1 Burkholderiales bacterium
TTATATTTATATTTATTTTAATGTCCGGCCTTGGCACAATAATGTTGCATGCAAGCAACACCCAGAGGGAAATACTGTGACTAATTCACGTTTTTGTTGCGGCTGGGCGACACCGTTTGGCACAATCACTTCGACCTCGCCGTAAGGGGGGCGTGCAGTTGGAACTCACAGGCAGTAAGTAGTGAAAGTAGTAGACAGGGCTGCGATGTTCCCAACGGTGATAAAAACTTCATAGGAGAATTTGGAATGAACAAGAAACTAGTAACAATAGCAGTTGCAGGCGCGCTGGCAGCACCGGCGCTTGCTCTGGCGCAAACCGCCAGCGTAAGCATCTACGGTTTGCTGAATGCGGAATATGGCTTTGCACGCCAGCCGGATAATGCCGTCGGTGTCGGTCGTCACAGCGTTGATTCTCTCGGTTCCGGCGCTTCGCGCTTCGGCTTCCGCGGTGAAGAGAAGCTGAGCGGTGGTACCTCTGCCTGGTTCCAGTGCGAATCCGATTTCCGTTTCCTTAGCGGCTCCACGCGCACCAGCGGCAGCATTTGCGACCGCAACAGCGCGCTGGGCTTGAAAGGTGGTTTCGGTAACTTCTTCGTCGGCACGTGGGATACCCCGATCAAGACCGCCGTGGGTAAAGTTCGTATGCTGAACGAAACCGGCTGGACAGGCGCGCAGCATCTGTTGTTGAACGGTAATGCCGGTGGCCAAGCCATCAGCTTGTCGAATCGCAACTCGGATTCTGTCAACTACGAAACGCCGAATTTCAGCGGTTTCCAGGGCCGGGTTCAGATCACCAGCACCAAAGCTGCCGAGAACATTGCAAGCACCAACAACAACGTAAAAGGCCGTGATTTCGGTATCGGTGGTGATTACTCGAATGGCCCGCTGCTGGTCGCTTTGGGTTACAGCCGCCGCGATGACAACATGTCGCAAATTGCAACTGCTGGATCGAAAGATACGGTTTGGGCTGCTGGTGTCAACTATACGTTCGGCGCCCTCAAAGGCGGCGTAACGTACACGGACACCAAGATTGCAAATGGTCCGGCCAATACCAACGGCAAACGTAAGTCGTGGAATCTTGCCCTGCAATACACCGCAGGCGTGCATTCCATCATGGGCGGTTACACACTGGCCGGCGACTACAAAGGTTCGTCGGTTGCTGTCGGTACCGAGGATAACGGCGCCAAGCAATGGCAAATTGGTTATAACCATGCCATGTCCAAGCGTACCAACGTTGGTGTAACGTATGCCCGCCTGACGAACGACCGGTTCGGCGTGTATAACCTGACGCCGCTTAGCCAGACCAACACCTTCGCGGATCAAAACGCGAGCGTGTTCAACCTGTACATGAACCACACGTTCTAATCAGTATTGTTTTAGTAAGGTTGTGATAAAAGGGGCGCTTCGGCGCCCCTTTTGTTTGGGTGAGTTTTGGTGAAAGTTTTTGGCGAAAGTAAAGGTTCGCGATGTCGCAAGCGCTAGAGCATGATTAACGTTTTTATCGGATATGACCCGCGCGAAGCGGTGGCTTTCAGTGTGCTGGCCTACAGCATCCATGCCCGCGCCACGCGGCCGGTGGCCATTACGCCATTGATGTTAAGTCAGTTGCAAGGCACGCTCACGCGCGAGCGCCATGCTTTGCAAAGCACGGATTTTTCGTTTTCGCGGTTCCTGACACCGGCGCTTTCGGGCTATGCCGGATGGTCGCTGTTCATGGATTGCGACATGTTGATGCTCGACGATATTGCGCGGCTGTGGGCGTTACGCGACGAGCGGTACGCTGTGATGTCTGTCAAGCACCATCACGTGCCCAAAGAAACACACAAATTTTTGGGCGAACCCCAAAGTAAATATGAGAAAAAGAACTGGTCGAGTGTCATGTTGTTCAATAACGCGAAATGCCGGGCATTGACACCGGACTACGTCAACACCGCGTCTGGTCTGGATCTGCATCAGTTCAAGTGGCTGGACGACGATGGTTTGATTGGTGAATTGCCTGATCGCTGGAATCATCTGGTGGGTTATAACGCGCCGCGTCCCGACGCCGCGCTGGCGCATTACACACTGGGCGGCCCGTATTTCAGCGAGTATGCGCATTGCGAGTACGCGCAGGAATGGTTTCGCGAACGTGATGCCATGTTGAGCACTGTTGTGAACAAAAAATCTTAGGCAGGCGGGGAACGCTCGCGATGGCCGGAAACGTTGCGCCGCGTCTGAAAACAGCCATCACACTGCACCGGCAAGGGCGTTGGGCGGAGGCGGATGCCCTGCTGCGCAAAGTGCTTGCCGCCCGGCCCCGTGACACGGATGCGCTGTACCAGATGGCGTTGCTCAAGGCCGATGCCGGTGCTTTTGCCGAGGCGCATTACTTTGTTACATCCGCGCTGGAGGCGGATCCGGGCTCGGCGCCTGCGCATGTGCTGCTAGGCCGCGTGCTGATGGAAACAGGATCATGCGAGGCTGCGCTGGCGAGTTACGCGCGGGCGCTGGTGCTCCAGCCGCAGCACGCAGAGGCTTTGTTCGGCAGCGGCTTCGCGTTGCAGCGCCTGGGCCGATTGCCGGAGGCCTTGGCGTGCTACGCCGGCGCGGTGGCGGCGGCCCCTGATCAGGCGGAGGCGTGGTGCAATCATGGAAACGTGCTACTTGCGCTACGGCGGTTCGACGACGCGTTGCACAGCTTCGACAAGGCGCTCAAACGCATGCCCAACGTTGCTGTGTTGCACTTCAACCGCGCCAATACACTGAACGAACTGGGTCGTGTGACGGAGGCGCTGACGGCGTTTGATTGCGCATTGGTGTTGGATGAAGGCGATGTCAATGTGAGGAACAACCGCGGCAACACGCGGCTGGAAGCGGGCGACACCGCGGGTGCGATAGACGATTACCGGCGAATGATCGCTGATGCGCCCGGTGACGCTCGCGGCTACAACGGTCTTGGATCGGCTTTGCAGGATCAGGGATTACTGGATGAGGCGACGACACTGTACGAGCGCGCCATCGGTCTTGATCCGGCGTTCGCGGATGCGCGCCATAACCTGGCGCTGGCCCGTCTGTATCAGCAGGATTTTGCAGTTGCCTGGGAGCCATACGAGCATCGTTGCGATCTGCGTGGTTATCGTGACAGCATGCGTAAAGATACCCGTTCGGTCGCGTTGTTGGAGCACCTCCCGCGCTGGCGCGGCACTGGCGAAGCAGTCAGCAGCGTGGTGGGCGTATGGGGCGAACAAGGCATAGGCGATCAGATACTGTTTTCAACACTGCTGCCGGAGCTGGTATCGAGCGGCCAGTCCTTTATCTACGAAGTGGATCCACGTTTGCTGCCGGCCTATCAGCGCGCATTTCCAGCCAGCCGCTTTGTGGCGCTACGCGATCCGCCGGACGATGCATTACGCAGTGCTGGCGCGGCGATATTTGCCGGCTCCTTGCCCGGATTGTTTCGCACGTCAACGGAAAGCTTCGCACGGCAGCCGCAGCAAGTGTTAAAGGCCTCGCCGCCACGCGCCATGCACTATCGCGCGCTGCTGGGACCCGGTCCCAACGTCGCGCTTTCCTGGCGCAGCAATCGTGCCGGTAGGTTGGGGCGCAGCAAGAGCGTTGCCCTCAGCGAATTTGCACCGCTCATGGCTTTATCCGGTGTGCGGTTCGTGGATGTGCAATACGGTGAAACGGTACGCGAGCGCGAAGCATTCGCACGTGACCACGGCATGCCGTTCATGCGTTTTGACGGCGTGGATTATTACAACGAACTGGAAGAAGTGCTGGCGATTCTGGACGCATGCGATCTGCTGATTACCACCAGCAATGCAAACGCACATTTTGCCGCCGCGCTGGGAAAACCGGTGTGGCTGCTGTATCCGGCAGAACATGCGCCGTTTCATTACTGGTCACACGGCGGAGATCATCGTTGCCTTTGGTATCCGTCGGTGGAGATTGTGTCGGCGCCTGAGCTGGTTGATTGGCCGCAACTTATCGCACACGTTACTAAAAAATTACGCGCACGCTATTAACGATCCCATAGGCAGGGGTTTTTCGTTGCGACACGCCGGCAAAAAATCTTAGACAAAACAAACGCATAACCATAGAATCGGGCGCAGCTTGCGCAGCTCCATGGTGGAGTAAGTGCGCATTGCGCCGCTATGGAACCGGATCGCAACGCCAGTACCGACGTCCACGACGCGCTTGAGCGCGTGACTGCTTTGCTCCACAGGCATGATGTGCTTGTGGACGCGGCTATGGACGACTCCGGCGAGCGGAATCTCACGCCTGAAATATCTGCCCAGCGCCAGAAAGCGCTGGAAGACCTGCGGGTTCTGCTGGATCCACTGCATCCGGCCGACGTGGCCTACATACTCGAAGCGCTGCCGCTTACGCAGCGGCTGGTGGTGTGGGATCTGGTCAAGGCCGATCGCGATGGTGAAATCCTGCTCGAAGTTTCTGATGCGGTGCGCGAGACGCTTATCGAGCACATGGACGATCAGGAGTTGGTCGCCGCCACCGGCCAGCTCGACACCGATGAAATTGCCGATCTGGCGCCCGATCTGCCAAGCGAAGTTATCGAGGATGTGTTCCGGCTGCTGCCGCCTGAAGAGCGCGAGCAATTGCGCGAAGCGATGTCTTATCCCGAAGGCACCGTCGGCGCGCTGATGGATTTCGATATGGTACAAATCCGCGAAGATGTGACGCTCGAAGTCGTGCTGCGCTACTTGCGCCGTCTCGACGAACTGCCCGATCACACCGACCTGCTCTTCGTGGTGGATCGCGCCGAGCAATTGAAGGGGTTGGTGCCGATCAACCGGTTGCTGGTAACCGATCCTGATGTGGCGGTGGGTGACGTGATGACCCGCGATTTCGTCAGATTCAATGCCGATGACGATGCGGCAGATGCTGCTGCAGCGTTCGAACGCTACGACCTGGTGTCGGCGCCGGTGGTGGATGATGCTGGCGTACTGGTAGGGCGAATGACGGTCAACGCGGTAGTTGATTACATGAGAGAAAAGACCGACAGTGAAATTCTGACGGCCGGCGGCCTGCGTGAGGACGAGGACTTGTTCGCGTCGGTATGGAAAAGCGTGCAAAACCGCTGGGCATGGCTGGCGATTAACCTGATTACCGCGTTTGCTGCCTCGCGGGTTATTGGCATCTTCGAGGGTTCCATCGGAAAGCTGGTGGCGCTGGCGGCGCTGATGCCGATTATCGCGGGCATCGGCGGCAACTCAGGGAATCAGACGATTACCATGATTGTGCGCGCACTCGCGCTGGGGCAGATTACCCGCGAGAACGCCAGCAAACTCTTCGTCAAGGAGCTGAGCGTGAGCGCGCTCAATGGTCTGATCTGGGGAGGCGTGGTGGGGATTTTCGCTTTCCTGATCTATCACAACTGGCAGCTTGGCCTGGTGATGATGCTGGCGATGGTGCTGAATTTGCTGCTGGCGGCGTCGATGGGCGTTCTGATACCAATGGCGATGGATAAACTCGGACGTGATCCGGCTGTGGGCGCAAGCGTGATGATTACCGCGATCACCGACAGCGGCGGGTTTTTCATATTTCTGGGGCTGGCGACACTGTTTCTTGTATGAATCGGTAGCCGGGACATTGCCCGGCGCGGAATAAGTCCCCCGCTGCCGCTGTTAGCCGAGGTGAAATATTCCTCAATCAATGTTAACGGAGAACTGAACATGAAATCCCTGTTTGCAGCACTTGCAGTTGCCGGGCTGATGGCCATTTCGGGTTGTGCCTCGACCGGGCCTGCTGCACCGGTAAATTACGCGGGCGGTGTCATGGTAAATGCAGCCGGTATGACGGTGTACACCTTCGATAAAGATCCTGCCGGATCGGGCAGAAGCGTATGCAACGGACAGTGCGCCACCAACTGGCCGCCGTTGAGGGCGGGCGCGGAGGACAAACCGGGTGGTGATTTCAGCATCGTCACGCGTGATGACTACTCCAAACAATGGGCGCACAAGGGCAAGCCGCTGTACCTGTGGATCAAGGACAAAAGCCCAGGCGATAAAACCGGCGACGGATTCGGCAAGGTGTGGTGGGTAGTGAAGCAGTAGGAAATTTGCTTGAACGACTTTGGCGCGCAAGCGATTCTGGTTATTCCGCGTCTGCGGCGCTATGCGCGGGCGCTGACCGGCGGTCGTTCGCCGTCCGACGATCTGGTACAGGATACGCTGGAGCGGGCGTGGGCCAAACGCCATTTATGGCGGCCAGGTAGCGACCTGCGCGCATGGATGTTCACCATCATGCACAATGTTTATGTGAATCAGGTGCGTGCACGTGTCGCCGAGGTTACGGTTTCCCTTGACCAGGAGGCATACGATGTTCCGGCGCGTAGCAACCCGGCTGATCTGCTGGAAGTCGCTGATATCGATAACGCGTTGCGGCGCCTTCCCGATGAGCAGCGCGAGGTACTGTTGCTGGTGGCGCTGGAACAATTGAGCTATACCGACACGGCGAATGCGCTGGGCATTCCGGTCGGTACGGTGATGTCGCGGCTGTACCGGGCGCGTGAGCGTCTGCGTGTTTTGCTGGGAAGCGCGAATGCGGCAGGCGTACTCAAGGTGGTGAAATGAACAAAGCGGACATTACCGAAGCGGATTTACAAGCGCATGTGGACGGACAGTCGCCCGAAGCAGTACGCGATGCCATCGAAGCGCATCTGCGGGATCATGCGCAGGACGCAGAGCGGCTGGCCCATTACCGCCTGCAGAATGAATCGTTGCGTCG
>JBEBHE010000523.1:0-1728 GCA_040081205.1 Burkholderiales bacterium
TCTGATAGCCCCACTCCATCGGTTTAATCGGCCGGTGATATTTACCGAAAAGTTTGGTGTTCCAGTTGGCTTGCTTGATGTAACGATACGGCACACCGGTGTCATCCTGCACCAGGATGTCGGCGGAAGCGAGAATCATGTCGCGCGTTTTGGAAAACTGGTTGTCGTGCAGCAGATACGACGCCGATTTCACCAGTGCCGACGCGGGCTTGTTGCGGCCTACCCAGTCGAGAAAGTCGGGGTACGCGCGCAACGCATTATCGGTGGCATCCAGTGAAAAGTAGCTAAGTTCATGCACGCGGTTGGCTGCGGTAAGGAAGGTGATCTTCGCGCCGCGCAGCAACTTGCCCGGACGCTTGGCCTTGGGTTCTTCATAGGCCTTGGTCAAGTCCGGAAACGGATCGACCGGCTCGATTTTCGCGATGCGCAGGCCGTTCAACGCCATCATGGTGGCGATAATCGGCACCGCGCCTTTGATATGCGGCGTGGTGAGCTGTTTACCCATGTACGACGTAATGAAATAGTTGCGCTGAAAAATCTCGTTGAAGGCATTGCGCACGTCTTGTAACAGCGCGTCGAATTCTTTCGGCCCCATCTTCTCCAGGTCAGGCAACACGCCCGGATTCTCCAGGCTGAAAAACAGATACTTGCCATGGTTCGGATAGAGCGCCCACGCATTGATGAAATCCGGGCCGCTGAACGGATACAGCAGCGTGCGCGAAGGCACATCCTTCAGCTTGATTTCCTGGTCGCGCCATTTCTCGATGGTGTCGAGGCGCGAACGCACCGATTTCCATTGCGCTTGCATCGCTTCCTGGTGTTTTTTCCAGCCGTCGGTGGCCGCCAGTTTGTCGATCACGGCGTCTCCGGCAGCAGGCGTAACACCGGCCATCAATTGCGCCGTAGCAGTGGCACGCGCATCGGCGGTCACTGGGGCAGGCTTGATCGGCGACGGTGTCTGTGCGAAAGCGCCGGACTGAAACGCAGCAAAAAATACCACGGCAAACGCCGCGGCGGTACTACGGCGAAATTCAATGAAAGCGCGGAAATGCGAAATGGTCATGATGAAATTATTGATAAGTCCGGTAAGTGAAAACGGCCCGAAGGCTAAGGCAGCCGAATATATCAGAATGCGTGAACGCGGCTTCGGTTGACACTATAAATTACTGTTTTGACACAAATTTTTGGGCATAACCGCCACACGCCTGTTTTGCTTCAAAAGCGGGCACCCAGCCTAACGAGGCACTGTTTTCGGCAATTCAAACGCTTCCGCCAGTAATTCATAAGAACGCTGGCGCGGCGCAGGATCGTATGTCCATGTCACCACCACCAGTTCATCAAGATCCAGCCGTTTCGCGAGTTCATCCAGGCGCGCCTTCACTTGATCAACCGATCCCACTACCGCATTGCGGCGCAGCTTTTCAGAAAACACCTGTTCGTCCGGCGACAACGGGCGGGCGGCGGCCTCCTCCGGCGAGATCAGAGGCTGCCGTATGCCACGCTCACGCTCGATCAGCGCCCGTTCACGCGATTTGAATTGGTACAGCGCTTCGGCTTCAGTATCGGCCGCAAGCGCCCATACGCAGATCGTGGCCTGCGGCTTGGGGTGCAGTTCACTGGGACGGTAGTTCCTGCGATACAACTCGAGCGCTTTATCGACATCAAACCCGTAGCTAAAAAAATAGGCGAATGCGTAGGGCATGCCAAAATACGCCGCCAGTTGCGCGC
>JBEBHE010000264.1:0-6647 GCA_040081205.1 Burkholderiales bacterium
GTCATGCTGTTTTTAATTCATGGATTGCCATGCCAGAACAATCTCCGCTGTCGCTTAAGATAGCCATCGCTACCTACGGACATACTGCCGCGTTCAAGAACGGCGAGATTCCCGTCGCAGGCGTCAAGCCGGACTTCATCGAGGTCAAGCCGATCATCGCCGCCTTTCGACGCATGGTGCGCGATCTTGAGTTTGACGTTTGCGAGATGGCTTCCGCCACCTACATGATTGCCCGCGAAGCCGGCTTGCCGTTCAAGGCGTTGCCGGTTTTCACCTACCGGAACTTTCACCACAGCGGATTTGTGTGCCGCGCCGATGCCGGCATACACTCACCCAAAGATCTCGAGGGCAAGCGCGTAGGCGTTCGCGCCTACTCGGTGACTACGGGTATCTGGACGAGAGGCATATTGCAAAATGACTATGGCGTGGACCTCTCCAGGATCACGTGGGTGGTGGATGACGAAGAGCATGTGCAGAGCGTGCGGCCGCCACCGAATGTGGTGCAGGCGCCGGCGGGACGCTCGCTGGCGGAGATGATGGCAGCCGGTGAACTGCATGCCGCCTTCACCGCCAACGCCGGTATCGGCCGCGCCGGCCCGCCGCAGGCGAATTGGACGGCGCAGACTCAGCGCCCTGTCGACTATGCGGAGTTGTTCACCGACGCGCCGCGGTTGGAAGCCGAGTGGTTCCGCAAAACGGGAATCTACCCGGTGCATAGTCTGATCGTGGTGAAAGATGAAGTGCTTGACCGGCATCCGTGGGTGGCGAAGGCGCTGTTCGATGCGCTTTACCAGTCCAAGGAAATCTACCTTCGTCAGTTAAATGCCGGGGAATCGGTATCGGACAAAGACGGCTTATATCGGCAGATGGCCGCACTGGTCGGCGATCCTTTGCCTTATGGCATAGCGGAAAATCGTCCCGCGATTGAGGCACTCAACAACTATTGTCATCAGCAGGGACTGCTCAAGCATCGTTCTGCGGCGGAAGACCTGTTTGTGAACTGTTCGCATAGCGCAACCCACTGACAGGTTAAAAATGAACATCAACAACGATGTAAAAACACTTAAAGCCTTGCTGGGCAATTACCCAAACACGCTGGCCCTGAAGCAAGGCCGCGTGCGTGACCCGCACCTCGCGTTCGAGTTCGCCGATGTCGAAACGCCGCACAATGCGTTCAAGCGCGTGGTGCGCGATCTCGAATTTGATGTAGCGGAACTGGCCATTGCCACTTTTCTCACGGCCAAAGCGCATGGCAAACCATTGGTGCTGCTGCCGGTGGCGGTGCGCGGTAAATTTCATCACGAGTCAATCATGTGCCGTGCCGGCGAGGCATTAACGCCTGCGGCGCTTGCAGGACGTAGAGTGGGTATCCGCTCGTATTCCGTCACCACCGTGACATGGGTGCGCGGCATTCTGCAAAATGAATATGGTCTCGATCTCGACCGCGTGCAGTGGGTGACATTCGAGGACGCGCATGTGGCTGAAGTGCGTGAGCCTGCGTCGTGCGTGCGCGCGGCCGCCGGTAAAGATATGGCATCGATGCTGCTGGCTGGCGAACTCGATGCCGCCGTGCTGGCCGAGACGTATCTGCATGACCCGCGTTTTCAGTTCGTCATATCCAATCCCGAGGCGGCTGCGAAAGAATGGTATCAGCGCCACCGCGCAATACCGGTCAATCACATGGTTGTTATGCGCCAGTCGTTGCTGGAGGCTAGCCCCGAATTAGCGCAGCGCGTTTTTCGATTGCTTGTGGATGCAAAAAATGCCGATCCTGCCACGGTTCGCACGAAAGACGGCATGGATCCGTTTCCGCTCGGCGTGGATGCCATGCGCAACAGCCTTGAATTGATTGTTCAGTATGCCGCGCAACAGGGGATTGTCCCTCGCCAGTACGCGGTTGACGAACTATTCAGCGATGTGACGCGGGTATTGGTTTCGTAGGACTCATTCAGTAGAACCGGTCAGCGATGCGGTAATCGGCGAGTTTTGTCACGCCGGCAGGACGCGATAACTTTTTTCAAGGAGTATTGTGTGCTTATTACCCGCGCTGTTTACAGGGTTGCGGCGCGCCCATAAACTCTGCAGTCATCATGCGCAAACATTTTCGCGTCTAAAATGCTGGAAGCGATAACGAGCGGACTGGCCGCGCTGCTTACCCCGCAATCCCTCTTGTTCCTGTTTTTGGGCGTGGTTTACGGGCTGGTCATAGGCATATTGCCCGGACTCGGCGGCGTGGTGGCAATGGCGCTGTTGCTGCCGTTCACCTATGGTTTCGAGACAGCAGCGACGCTGGCACTGCTGTTGGGCGCGCACATCGCGACCATCTGGGGCGATTCCGTCACCAGTATTCTGTTTAGCGTGCCGGGCTCGGCGAAGGGGCTGGCCTTGTGCTTCGACGGCTATCCGATGACCAAGCAGGGGCAGGCGACGCGCGCGCTGGCTGCGTCTGCCACCGGCGCGTTGATGGGAGGCATTATCGGCGCGATTTTTCTGGCTTTGTGCATACCGTTGATACGCCCGGTGATACTGGCGCTCGGCCCCAGCGAATATTTGATGATGGCGCTGTGGGGGCTGACGGTGATCGCCACCTTCAGCGACGGCTCGCTGATGAAAGGCCTGATCGCAAGCCTGCTGGGTGTGCTGGCGGCATTTATCGGCACCGATGTGGTTACCGCAACACCGCGGTTTACGTTCGGCAGTGAATTTCTGATGGACGGCATTTCGTTTCCAGTAGCGATGATCGGCCTTTTTGCGGTGTCGGAAATGATGAAACTTGCCATCAAAGGCACGCCGATTGTAGATCGTTCGCTTGTCAAGGAGGTGAGCACGGTGTGGCAGGGCGTGACCGACGCGTTCAAACATTGGTGGTTGGTAGTGCGCTCAAGCTTGCTCGGTTTGTGGATCGGCGTGCTGCCCGGCGTGGGTGCAACGGTTGCAGGGCTGGCGGCTTACGCGCAGGCGGTGCAAACCTCGCCAACGCCGGAGCGTTTCGGCAAAGGTGCGGTCGAAGGCGTGATTGCACCTGACGCAACCATGGGCGCGAACGAGGGCGGTGGATTGATGACGACGCTGGCGTTCGGCATTCCCGGCGGCGAAAGTATGGCGATTCTGCTGGTGGCGTTCATCGGACTTGGCGTAGTGCCAGGGCCGGACATGATGACCAAGCATCTCGATCTCGTGTTCAGCATGGTGTGGATCATTGTGCTTGCCAATGTGCTGGTGACGCTGATAGGCCTCGCAATTATTCCAGCGCTCGCGCGGCTGCCGGGGTTGCATGCGAATCTGATGGTGCCGATGGTGCTGTCGGTGTGTTTCATCGGCGCTTACGCAACGCGTGCGCGTATTGAAGATGTGGTGGTGGCCGCGGCATTTGGCGTGCTGGGCTACCTGATGGATAAATATCATTATTCGCGCGCGAACTTCGTCATCGGCATGGTGCTTGCAACCATGATTGAGCGCAATCTGCATATTTCGCTCTCGCTGTACGGCAACGATTTCCTGTTGCAGCGGCCGATTGCGCTGGCGCTGCTGATTTTCGTGTTGTTTACCGCGGTGCTGCCGTTCATACGTAACTGGCGGCATGGACGAGCGCGCAAAACCCTATGAGCCGGCGCACACAAGAGAATATCGTCGCTGTCATCGTGCTGTCGATATTCATCGGCGTCATTGTGGTGTCGATGGACTTCGGCCCGCGTGCTCGCATGATTCCGCTGCCGCTGGCTATCTTCGGCATCATTCTCACGCTGGTGCAACTGGTGTGGCAGAACCTGCGTTCGACCGACGAATTGCAGATGGATATGATTTCAGTGTCAAAACCGGCGCTTGCGCCCGAGACTGAAGCGGCGCCCGTGCAACCGGCACGTGACAAATCGTCAAATTGGAAACGCGAAGCCGCCGCGTATGGCATCGTCGCGGTGCTGCTGGCGCTAGTACTGCTGGTGGGGCCGATCCCCGCGATCTTTTTGTTTACCGCCGGGTATTTTTTGCTGTCGCATCAATACTCGTGGAAAGCCGGGCTGATTTACACTGCGCTGTTCACAGCGTCGATATATTTATTGTTTGGCGTGGCGCTTGGCATGCAGCCGTATCATGGCTTGCTCGCGCCGTTGATTGACAGCTTCGGATAAAACTAAAATCGAGGAGACTCATTATGCAATCCATGCAATCAAATAAGAGAAGATTGATACTTGCCGCAGTGTCCACGCCGCTACTCGCGGGTACCGCGAGCCGTGCTTCGGCACAGGCTTTGGGATATTACAAAGACAAGGTCATCAACATCAATGTCGCCGGCGGTCCCTCCGGCGGCCACACGCGTTACGCTCGCATGTTGCAGCCGTTTTTGCAAAAACATACCGGCGCGCGCGAGGTGCGCATCACCAATTTGCAGGGCGGCGGCGGGTTGAAGGCGGCGAATTACATCTGGCGCGTCAAGCCTGACGGGCTGCAAATTTTCTTTGGCAACGTATCGACGCTGTTGCTGGCAAATCTGGCGGGCAGCCCGGGCGCAACGTTTGATCCCACCAAATTCATGTACCTGGGGCGCGCCACCAGCGAGCCGCGCGTATTGTGTGTCGGCGGCAAATCGGCGATCAAGTCTATCGAGGACGTGCAAAAACTGAAACGGTCGTTTGTGTATCCGTCGCAAGGCACCGACGAGGATTTTTATACGCTGGCGGTACTCGGCGACGCGCTGGGATTCAAGGTGAAAGCGGTCACCGGCTACGAAGGTAACGCCGATACCGCGCTCGCCGTGATCAAGGGTGATGGTGATGGTCACATCACCGGCTGGAGCGAATCGCTGGGGCCGATACGTTCCGGCGACAAGCATCCGATACTGATGGTGACGTCGCGGCGTTCGCCGGATTATCCGGCGATTCCGGTGGTGACAGAGATCGCGCCTGCCGCCAAGCGCGATACCGTGCGTGCGATGGCAACCGTACTCGAAACGCATCGCACCTATCTTGGTCCGCCGGGTATGGATGCCCAGGCGGTAGCGGCGTTTCGTGCGGCAGTTAACGCGGTGTTTAAAGATCCGGCGTTGATCGCGGAATCGAAAAAAGGTGAGCGGCCTGTCGATCCCATGGATGGCACTCAGCAACAGAAAGAAATCATTGTGATTGCGAAAGCCAGCGCCAGTCTGACGCCGATACTCAAAGCAGCAGTGAAAGAGATTCAGTAGCGGCGCATGCGCTGCTCACGTCGACGACGATGCGCGCCATCAAAACCTATTCGTTGACCGAACGTGCGATGCGTCCCGATTTCGGGATTCATCACGAGAGGGGTGCTACGCGCATTGAGCAGGCGCATCGGCATGAATATTTTCAGGTGCAACTCAACCTCGCCGGTGTAACGCAACAAACCATCGGATCAACGACGCGTCCATTGCTGCCGGGCAGCTTGAGTTTTGTGTTGCCGTATCGTGTGCATCGTGTGGCGCATCCGCCAGGCTCGCGTTTTTACGTGATCAATTTCAGTCAGCGTTTTTTGCGTCCTGAACTGGATATCGATCCGCTTGATCTTGAAGATGTGCCGCTGGATCGTGCGCCGGAACTGGGGCCGTTTCTGTTTCAGGAGTTCATGGATTTCCGCTTGAGCGGCGAGGCGCTTGCGCTTGCGCGAAGTACATGCGAGGCGATGATGCTGGAGAGTGCCGGTCGCCGATTTTGCTCGATGGAACTGGTGCGTGCGCATTTGTTGATGTTGCTATGTGCCGTGGGCCAGGCGCACGAGCCGGCGATTCTGCAACTCGCGGCCAAGCAGGCGCAGCGCACCGGGCGCCGCAACGCATTGGCGCGCGTCAGCCGGTTTGTGCGAGAGAACCTGACCAAGCGTTTGACCCTGACGAGCGCCGCCGCCGCCGCGGATCTGTCGCCAAACTATCTGGCGCATCTGATCAAGAAAGAAACCGGAAAAACGTTTGTCGACATGGTGACGGAGCGTCGCATGGAAAAAGCGCAGGAACTTCTGGCGCACACGTCGCTGCGGATATCCGAGATCGCGCAGGCTATCGGTTTTGAGGATGAAGCTTATTTTTCACGGCGATTTCGCCAGCGTTTTCACGTCGCGCCGCGCGATTACCGTGCGCGCACCGTTGCCGCTGCGCTGCGTTAGCGGATTAGCAAGAAACTCCACGTAAAACACAATTGGTGCTCTGGGTAATTCACCAAATTCAGTTTACGCTTTAAAAACAAATACTTAAGATTTTTGAAGCGAGGCGAAGCAATGAGCCAAATGAACCAGAGCTGGATAACCATGGACACTGATGTGCTGATCGTCGGTGGCGGCGTCGCCGGCAGCATGGCGGCGATTCCCGCGCTGGAGGCCGGCCTCAAGGTTGTCATCTGCGAAAAAGGCAAGGTGCTCGATCACTGCGGCAGCATCGGCTGTGGCGTCGATCACTATCTGACAATTATGGATTCGGGGCCGGAGTGGGACTCGCCGGATTTCCTGATTCGTCATTTGCCGGAACTTACCGATTACATCGTCGATCTCGCGGTGGCGGGTAAAGTGATACGCGAGATGCCGCGCATTTTTCGCAAGCTAGAATCATTCGGCATCGATTTCAAGGACAAACGCCTTGGTGATTATTACCGCCTGCGGTCGTGTGGATTGCCCGGAACGTATCACATCAACTTCGATGGCACCGA
>JBEBHE010000265.1:0-6647 GCA_040081205.1 Burkholderiales bacterium
GAATATTTTTCTGAATGAGCGATTAGACGCTGGCGATGCTATTCGATATGCTAACCACTCAACAATAAGAAAGCGCAAACATCATGGAAATGGAACCTTATGTGTGGTGGGCGGTAGCCGGCATCGGCTTGATCATTGTGGAAATGATGACGGGCACGTTGATGCTGCTGATCCTAGGGCTGGCGGCGTTCGCGGGCGCGGCGGCGGCGTGGTTGGGCCAGCCGTTCGGCGTACAGGCGCTGACGGCGGCGGTGCTAGCGGCGATCGGCATGATCGTCGCCAGCGGCCTGAAAAAGAAGAAAGTCGCGGGCGAAAAGGATCACGGCGCGCTGGATATTGGTCACACGGTGATTTTGGAATCGTGGGTGAGCGAGGCAGACGGCGTTGCCAAAGTGCGTTATCGCAATGCCACATGGGACGCCAAAGTAACCGGCACGCATACGCCGGGCGGCACAGTGTTTTATATTTGCGCGATGGACGGCAGCACGTTGCATATTTCGAGCAACAAACCGCAGTGATGCAGTTTTTTCTTTGATTAAAACTTTCTAGCTTAGGAGCACAACATGGTCGGAAAAGTCATAGGCGTAATAGTCGTTGCAATCGTGTTGTATGCGGCAGGACTAACGACGCTTGCTTTGCCGTTTTTCGTTATCGGCTTTGTGGTCGTGGCGGCATTGGAAGCGATGCGCCAGGTGCCTCAACAGCAGGCATGGGTGGTGGAGCGTCTCGGCAAATTTCATGGCGTGCTGGAGCCGGGCCTGAACTGGATCACGCCGTTTCTCGACAAAGTGGCGTACCGGCATTCGCTGAAAGAAACGCCGCTGGATGTGGCGGAGCAGGTGTGTATTACCAAGGACAACACACAACTCGGCGTGGACGGCATCATTTATTATCAGGTGACCGATCCCAAGCTCGCGTCGTATGGTTCGTCGAATTACATCGCGGCGGTGACGCAACTGGCGCAGACCACGCTGCGTTCCGAGATCGGCAAAATGGAACTCGACAAAACATTCGAGAGCCGCGATGTAATCAATCGTCAGGTGGTGGCCGTGCTGGACGAAGCGGGCCGCACCTGGGGCGTGAAAGTGCTGCGCTACGAAATCAAAAACCTGACGCCGCCGGAAGCAATTTTGCGTTCGATGCAGGCGCAGATTACCGCCGAGCGTGAAAAGCGCGCCTTGATTGCAAAATCCGAAGGCCAGAGGCAGGAAGAAATCAACCTTGCCGAGGGTGTGAAGCAGGCGGCGGTGCTGGAATCCGAGGGGCAAAAGATTGCCCAGGTCAACAAGGCGGAAGGCGAGGCGAAGGCGATAACCACCATAGCCGAAGCAACGGCGGGCGCGGTGCGCGCCGTGGCGTCGGCGATGAACGAGCCGGGTGGTATGAACGCAGCCAACCTGAAGGTGGCGGAGCACTACATCAATGCGTTTGCCAATATGGCCAAGACCAATAACACCATGATCGTGCCGGGCAATGTGGCCGACGTGGCGACAATGATCGGCACGGCGATGAATACGCTGAATACGATTAAGGCGGGTAATGGCGCGCCGGGGCAGGCATCCCGGTAGGCTTCTTACCAGAGGCGGCGGCTACCGTAACAAGAACGCCGCTTTATGCGGCGTTCTTCATACAGCACAGCATCAGAACTCGGGCGTGTGCGGCAGAAAAAAAGGGACGCATGCGTCCCTTTTTTTATCAACATATAAACGGCTTATTGCGCAGCGGTGTTCTGTGGCGCCCACACGCGAACTACCTGCGGCTGCCGCATCGTTGATGGCTCACCGGCGGCCGTAGGCGCCGTCGGAATTAAAGTATCCAGATCGGCGCGGGGTTCCGGTGCAACGGGTTGCTGTACCGCGCGCTCGCGTTCTGCTTTCAGGCGCGTTTGCGCGGCAAGCGCGGCAGCTTCTTCGCGCGCGGGTGTCCAGTTGTCCGCGCGTCCCGAAGCCACGTTCTGCCACAGCACGCCGCCGCCTATGGCTTGTTCGGCATTTGGGGAGGGCGTTGCATCGGTACGCGGTTTCATCTTGATATCGCCATCGTTATCGTTTTCCGGCGGTGGCGAGCCGTCATGAACGAGGTTACGGCGGCGTTGCAGATAGGCATCGCGCACGAATTCATACGGATCCAGCGCGGCGGCCTCGAGTATTTTCGAGGTGTCGAGCAGATCCGCGCGATTACTGATAATTCGTGTGCCCCACAGCACATTGCGCGTGCGTATGTGGTTGATGTAAGTAACCGGATCGGTTTTGAAGTCGACGACTTTTCCCAGGGCATCACGTACGTTGCTGGGGCCGAGGAGCGGGATAACGATATAAGCGCCGTCGCCGATCCCCCAATAGCCGAGCGTCTGGCCGAAATCTTCGTTATGCTTTTCAAGGCCAAGTTCCGTGGCAGGATCCATCAAACCGAGTATGCCAACCGTAGTGTTGATGACCACTCGTCCCAAATCGGATATGGCGTTGACGATTTTGCCCTGCAACAGGTTATTCAGCGCGATCAGCACATCGTTGATATTGGCGAAAAAATTGCTGACGCCGGTGCGTGCGAACGAAGGCAGCACCGCGCGGTAACCTTCAGCAACGGGTTTGAGTACCGCATTGTCAAGGCCGTCGTTGAAACTGTAGAAGGCGCGATTCATGGGTTCCATCGGATCGCGTGGGTTAGTGCTCGCGCAGCCGCCCAGAAACGCAAGCGACAGTAGCAAGGAAAGCACGACGGCTTTGATGCGGTGCGGCACAGTTAACATGACCTTAATACCTTGTTTTTCTGGGTTATTGGCAATTATGGTGAAACATTATAGCAAGTCGTGAGCCGCCCCGAAAGAAGGGATCAGCGGCAGCAAAGAAGGTCAGTTCGCGTGTCTGTTTTACGCCAACTTGGAAGGGCTGCGGCTGCGGGCATCATGGAATTATAGTAACCAATTGTTTTTAAAGTATATTTTAACAAACACAGTCCGTAGCAACGGCGCTTTTGGTAAAATCCGAGAAATCCAACGCGCTGCCGCGTTTTGCGATCGGTATTCTGCGGTTTCATCACCCTACTTTCTTGTGAAGGCTTCCATCATGCTAGACAAAGTGAAATCCACCGTGCAACTGAAAGACATGAGTTTGTTTCGTCAGCAGTGCTACATCAACGGCGCCTGGGTGGATGCCGACGACAAATCCACGCTGACGGTTTACAACCCGGCCGATGGTTCGCTGGTGGGCACCGTGCCAAAAATGGGCGCCGCCGAGACCCAGCGTGCGATAGAGACTGCGCACGAGGCGTTCAAACTCTGGCGCGCGAAAACCGCCAAGGAACGCGCGGCGATGCTGCGTAAATGGTTTGAACTGATGGTGGCCAACACGGAAGACCTCGCAGTGCTGATGACGCTGGAGCAGGGCAAACCGCTGGCTGAATCCCGCGGCGAAATCGGCTACGGTGCGTCGTTTATCGAATGGTTTTCCGAGGAAGCCAAACGCGTGTATGGCGACGTGATTCCGGCGCAGGCGCCGGACAAGCGCATTGTCGTGATCAAGCAACCCATTGGCGTCTGTGCAGCGGTGACACCGTGGAATTTTCCGAATGCCATGATCACGCGCAAGGCCGGTCCGGCGCTCGCTGCCGGTTGTACCATGGTGATCAAACCCGCATCGCAGACGCCGTTTTCTGCACTGGCGTTGTGTGAACTCGCTGAGCGTGCGGGCATTCCCAAAGGCGTGATCTCGGTGATTACCGGCTCGGCGGGCCCGGTGGGCAAAGAACTGACCACGCATCCGCTGGTGCGCAAGTTTACGTTTACGGGTTCCACGGAAATCGGCAAGCTGCTGATGGCGCAATGCGCGAGCACGGTGAAAAAAGTGTCGCTTGAACTGGGCGGTAATGCGCCGTTTATCGTATTTGACGACGCGGATATCGATTCAGCCGTGGAAGGCGCGATGGCGTCCAAGTTCCGCAATACCGGGCAAACCTGCGTTTGCGCCAATCGCATTTTTGTGCAGGATGGCGTGTACGATGCGTTCGCGAAAAAACTTGCGGCGAAAGTGGCGGCAATGCCCGTCGGCAACGGCATGGAAGCCGGCGTGATGCAAGGACCGCTGATCGACAAAAATGCGGTGCTCAAGGTTGAGGAGCATATTGCGGATGCACTGGCCAAAGGTGCGCGCGTGATTACCGGTGGCAAACGTCATGCGAAGGGCGGCCAGTTTTTCGAACCGACCGTGCTTGCTGATGTGAAGGCCGACATGAAAATTACCCACGAAGAAACGTTTGGCCCGGTGGCCCCGCTGTATCACTTCACGACCGAGGCCGAATTGCTCGAGCGCGCGAATGACACAGAATTCGGGTTGGCGGCCTATTTTTACAGCCGTGATATCGGCCGCATCTGGCGCGTGGCGGAGGGGCTGGAATCCGGCATCGTCGGCATCAATGTCGGCATTATCTCGACCGAGATCGCACCGTTTGGCGGCGTAAAAGAGTCCGGTATCGGTCGCGAAGGTTCCAAATACGGCATCGAGGAATTCCTGGAAGTTAAATACCTTTGCATGGGCGATGTCACCAAGTAGCGTTAAGCAACGCTGCATGGAATGCCATTGTTCTGCTTTCCGCGACTGTCTCGCGGGAAATTATTCGTGAAAATAATATGAAATCCGCACCTAAAATTTATCTGGTTCATGCCGCAGAAGTCTCTATCGCGCCCATCGTTTCGAGTTTTCGCGCGGCGTGGCCCGAAGCGCGGCTGGCCAATTTGCTGGAAGACTCGTTCATGCCTGACCTCGCGGCGGACGGTAAGCTCACCGATGCAATGATCGGCCGCTTTGTGCGTATCGGCGAGTATTGCGTGAGCGCAGGAGCCGATGCGATTCTGTTTGCGTGCTCGGCGTTCGGTCCGGCCATTGAAGAATGCCGCCGGCAACTGAAAATCCCGGTGCTGAAGCCGAACGAGGCCATGTACGAACAACTCGTCGCAAAAAATTGCAGTGTGAGTCTGCTGGCAACGTTTCCGCCCTCGATTCCATCGATGGTGACGGAAATCAATGAGGCGGCTAAAGCAGCGGGCACTCATCTCAAACTCAATACGCTGCTGGTCGAAGGCGCGCTCGCTGCGTTGCAAGGCAACAATCCCGATGAGCACAACCGTTTGATCGTCGAACTGGCAGCGAAACAGCAATGCGATGTCATCGCGTTCGCACAATTTTCGATGGCGCCGGTGCTGAAGCTGGCTGCTGCGCGCACGAAAATACCCATACTCACCACCCCCGACAGCGCTGTAGCGAAGTTAAAAACCATGCTGGCGTAGTAACGGCAATACTCCCGTGCCCAAAGTCGTCGCGCTCTATCGTTATCCGGTAAAAGGTTTTACGCCGGAGCGCTGTGAGCGCCTCACCGTGTTACCGGGCGGTCGAGTTGCCGGGGACCGTGTGCTCAATTTTCGTTTTGCCGACGCGCCGGTGGCGGACACGGCGTGGTGTCGCAAATATCACGGCGTGGTGCTGGCGAATACACCGGGGCTGGCGCGGCTGGACGTGCATTTCGACGACAAGGCGCAGCGACTGCGCATCGCGTTTGAGAATCACGTGCTGGCCGACGATACGCTCGATGAAGCCGGACGACAGCGTTTGGTCGATGCCGTCACCGGTTACGTGCTATCGCTTGATGAAAATCCGTTGAAAGGCCAACCCGCGCACCTGCCGATCAAACTGGTGGGCGACGGCGCCACTCCGCGTTATCAGGACAACGAAGGAGGGCAGGTGACGCTGCACAGCCGTGAAAGCCTCGCCTCGGCGGGCGCCGCACTGAATGATACTCATCTCGATGAACTGCGTTTTCGCCACAACATCGTGATCGAAGGCGCGGGCGAATGGGAAGAACTATCGTGGGTAGGCCGCAAGGTGCGCGTCGGCGCGGTTGAATTTGAAACCGCAGTGCCCAAAGTGCGTTGTCTGGCCACGCACGCCAATCCGCAAACCGGCGAACGCGATTTGCAGGTGATGCAAACGCTGGTGCAGGCGTTCAAACAGACGCAGCCGACCTTCGGTGTCGGCATGCTGTCGACGGCAGGCGGGGAAATTCAAATCGGCGACACGGTTACTGTCAGTACGTAATCTGGTGTAGCTTACGGTTTTCCCGTTCGAGGAGTGCGTCGTGTTCGAAGGTTTCAAACAAGTCCAGATCCAAACCACCGATCCCGAAGTCAAAATCAATCTGCGCTACGGCGGCAACGGTCCGCCGATATTGCTGCTGCACGGTAATCCGCTGACGCATGTGCATTGGCATCTGGTGGCGCCTCGTCTTGCGCAGCACTTTACCGTGGTGTGCGCCGATCTTCGCGGCTACGGCGACAGCAGCAAGCCGCGCGGCACGCCTGATCATATGAATTATTCGTTCCGGCGTATGGCGCAGGATCAAGTGGACGCGATGACTTATTTGGGTTTCGACAAATTCTGTGTGGCAGGCCACGACCGGGGCGGGCGCACAGCGATTCGCATGGCACTCGATCATGCCGACAAGGTTAAAAAGCTGGCGACCTTCGACGTGCTGCCCACCCATCACATCCTCACGCACATTAATCTTGCCTGGGCGGTGAATTCGTATCACTGGTGGTTCATGGCGCAGCCGTACGATCTGCCTGAAAAATTGATCGCAGGCCATGAGGATTTTTATAT
>JBEBHE010000026.1:0-23597 GCA_040081205.1 Burkholderiales bacterium
GGCGTACACCACCAGTCCGGTTTGCGTGCCGGCGCGCGCAGCGTTCGCGGTGGGCAAGTATGCGCATCAAATCGGTTACTGGGATAACGCCGACGCCTATGATGGCGCGATACCCAGTTGGCATCATCGGCTGCGCGATGCGGGGCATTACACGGCATCCATCGGCAAGCTGCATTTTCGCGGGCACGAAGGCGACGACTACGGTTTTAACGAGATGCAGATCGCGATGCAGATTATCGAGGGCAAGGGCGATCTGATGGGCCTGGTGCGCAACGATTTGCCGGAACGTGCGTTGTCATGGAAGATCGCCAAGCTTGCCGGGCCAGGCGAGACATCGTATACGTCTTATGATCGCGACATTTGCACGCGCGCGCAAATCTGGCTGCGCGAAGAAGCGCCCAGACACACCGATAAGCCGTGGGTGTTGTTCGTGTCGCTGGTGTGTCCGCATTTTCCGCTGGTGGCGCCTGCCGAGTTTTACTATCAGTATTCACCTGAATGTGTGCAATTGCCCAAGCAGTACGCCGCGAACGAACGGCCCAAACATCCGTACTTGCGTGACTATGCAGAGAGCTTCAGTTACGACAAATATTTCGATCCGGAAAAACTCTCAAAAGCTATTCGCGCCTATTACGGCCTGGTGAGTTTTGTCGATGACAATGTTGGTAAAGTTTTAAAAGTACTCGACGACACCGGGCTTGCTGCCAACACCCGCGTGCTTTACACGTCTGATCACGGTGACAATCTTGGCGCGCGCGGGCTATGGGGAAAATCCACCATGTACGAAGAAGTCGCTGGTGTGCCGCTGATTATCGCCGGGCCGGACATACCGGCCGGACGCAAGGTCGAGACGCCCGCCAGTCATGTCGATACCTATCCGTTTATCATGGAATGCACGGGCGAGAACCATCCGTCGATGGTCGACCGTCATCCCGGCCATTCGCTGTTTACGCTGGCGGCAGGACATGTTCCCGACAGAAATGTATTGTCCGAATACCACGGCATGGGTTCCACCACGGGCGCATTCATGATTCGCCATGGCCAATACAAATACGTGCACTATGCAGCTTACGCGCCGCAGTTATTTGATTTGCAGGCTGATCCGGAAGAATTGCAAGACCTGGCGCAAGATGCGGGTTATGCGAAAGTGTTGTCCGAGTGCCGGGAGCGGTTGTATGCAATTTGCGACCCGGCCGAGGTGGACGCGCGTGCCAAGAAACGTCAGCATGAGTTGCTGGCACTGAACGGTGGACGCGAAGCGGTGATCAAGCGCGGTGATTTGGGATTCTCGCCGCCGCCGGGATATCCGGTGGTGTTGGGATAGGGGCCGGAGGGCGTCGCAATCTGATGTTTTGCCTTACTATGGAATGAGCATGGCTACTAAAAATATTCCCTTCGGATTTGTTGAGCTTCCGCGCGAGCGTTCGCAAAAAAAGCCGCGACGCACGGGCTTGACGATGATGGCTGACTTCGGTTTGCCATTGCGCTACGCGACGGATACCGTCGAACTCGCGGGCGCCTACATTGATCTGGCCAAGATCGCCGTCGGCACTTCGCGTCTCTATGATCTCGCCTATTTGCGGCGCAAGCTCGCGATGTACAAACGCAACCGTATTCGCGCATTCATCGGCGGACAGTTTCAGGAATATGTATACGCAACGTATGGCACGCGCAAGTTGCCAGCGTTTATGCAGGAAGCGAAGCGTGTTGGCTTTGAGGTGATCGAGATTTCAGATAACTGCGTGCCGCTCAGCGATGCCGAACGCTTTGGGCAGATTAAGCTCGCGGTGGACAGCGGGCTGGCCGTATTCGGCGAAGTCGGCTCCAAGGATATGAAAAACGATGCCGGTCTGCTGGTGCATCAAGCCGGGATATGCTTCAAGGCCGGGGCCGAGTTGGTGCTGGTGGAAGCCGCTGAACTGATCAGTAATGGCAAGCCCAAGATGAAACTTATCAACGGCATTCGCCGCGCACTCGACATGAACAAAGTGCTGATCGAACTTCCCGGCCCGTGGATCAGCAACGTCACTTTGTCGGCAGTGGAAGACATGAAGAAATTTCTCGTTGCTGAATTCGGCCCTGACGTGAATATCGCCAATGTATTGCCGCAGGATATTATCGAGACCGAGGCGCTGCGTGTGGGCTTGGGTGTGGTAGGGCCAAAATTAAAGGGAGCTAAATCTTGAAACACAAGCAAAAACAGGGGGCCAAACAACCCAATATTCTGCTGATACTGGTTGACGATCTGCGCTTCGATGAATTCGGCGCGGGCGGGCACCCGTACATGAAAACGCCGCATATTGACCGCATCGCGCACGAGGGCATGATGTTTGACCGGGCGTTTCACACCACGCCGATTTGTTCGCCCAACCGCGCGTCGATATTGACTGGGCAATACGCTAGCCGCCACGGGATCATAGACAACGTGGCGCGTGACGCGGCCAGCCACCGCATCCCGAATTACCACTTGGAGCTGCAACGCCTGGGTTACGAAACAGCACACATTGGCAAGTGGCATATGGGCAACGACGGCAAGCCGCGCCCCGGTTACGACTATTGGGTCGCCTACGACGGCCACGGACGGCTGAATGATCCGCTGCTTAATGAGCAGGGAAAATATGTGCAACGCAAAGGCTACATTACCGACATCATGAACGGCATGGCGGTGGATTTTGTGAAGAAGACGCATGACAAGCCGTGGTCGTTGTGGTTCGCGCACAAGGCAGTGCATCCAGACGCCGAGCAGGCCGCTGACGGCACCGTACGCATGGACGGCTATCGTGTCGCCAAGCGCCACGAGAATCTCTATCGCGGCTGCGTGTTTCCGAAAAAGCCCAACATGCAAAGTCCCAAGGAATTCCTTAAACACAAGCCGGTGTGGACGGAGGCCGTGGAACTACGCAAAACCAAAGAGTCCTTGGCGATCACCGATCCACTACATTCTTTCACGCAGGAAGAAATCCGCCTGCGCGCATGCATGATGGCCTCGGTGGATGAGGGGGTGGGTATGCTGTTTGAGGCGCTGGAACAAACCGGCCAGCTTGATAACACGCTCATCCTGTTTATGGGCGATAACGGGTTTTTCTTTGGCGAACATGGTATCGGCCCCGACCGCCGTTTTGGTTACGAAGAAGGCATACGTTCGCCGCTGACCCTGCGTTATCCCAAGCTGCTCAAAGCAGGCGCGCGCCGCAAGCAATTGGTGCTGTTGCAGGATTTGGCGCCCACGCTGATCGAACTCGCGGGTGGTAAACCCGGCGGCCATATACAGGGCCGTTCGCTGATACCGCTGTTCTCGGGCAAGAAAACGGATTGGCGAAAATCCGTGCTGATCGAATATTGGGCCGAGAATGCCTATCCGTGGCTGGTCGGCATGACCTACAAGGCGGTGCGTACCGATCGCCACAAATATATCAAGTGGGTGAACCGTGCGCGCAACGGTGAGCTCGACGAGTTGTACGATCTCGATAAAGACCCTTATGAGATTAAAAATCTCGCGAAACGCCCGGCTTATCGCGCCACCCGCGACAAGCTGCGTCGGGAATTGCGCAAGCTCGCGGCAGATGCTCTGGGTCTGTAATGTTATGTTTTTGTTTTTTGGAGGATTAAATAGTGTTTAAAAACAAATGCATACGGTATTTCAGTTCAACGATTGCCAGTGTCATGATGGCGACGGTTGCAAGCGCGCAAACCGCCTTGCCAAGTTCGGGGCAGGCCTTTCCTGCCAAGCCGGTGCGCATCATCGTGCCGTTTCCGGCGGGCGGCGGGCTGGATTTCACCACGCGCGTGGTGGCGCAAAAACTCGGTGACGCGTGGGGGCAGCAGGTGGTGGTTGAAAATCGCCCCGGCGCAAGCGGCATGATCGGCGCTGAACTTGTCGTGCGTGCGCCGAAAGATGGCTACACGCTGCTGTCGTGTTCGCCGGCGGAAGTGTCGCTCAATGCGGCGCTGTACCCGAAAATGCCCTACGACCCGTTTCGTGATTTGGCGCCCATATCGACCACCGCGCTGTATGCCAATCTCATCACCGTGCATGCATCGATGCCGGTGCGCACATGGAAGGAATTCGCTGCTCTCTCAAAACGCACGCCGGGCGGCATCGGCTACGCTTCCAGCGGCACCGGCAGCACACAGCACCTTACCGGTGAATGGTTAAAGCGCAATGCGGGTATCGACCTGTTGCACGTGCCATACAAAGGCGCGGCGCCCGCGACCACCGAGCTGGTCGGCGGACAGATACCGTCGGGCATTCTCGGCGTGGCACCGTTGACGCCGCATCTGAAATCGGGCCGGCTGCGCGGTATCGTTGTCACCACCGCGCAACGCACCGCAACGCTGCCGGACATTCCCACGCTTGCCGAAGCGGGCGTTAAAGGATTTGATTCGTCACAATGGTTCGGCATCCTCGCGCCTGCGGGTACCCCCGCCGCCGTGATTGCCAAAATAAACAGCGACCTGCAACGCGTTCTTGCGTTAGCCGACGTGAAAGAACGCCTGGCATCACAAGGTGGCGACGCGCACTACAGCAGCGCCGAAGCGTTCGGCGTATTCATGAAAGCCGAGCACGCGAAATACGCCAAAGTAATTGCCGAGGCGAAGATCAGGGTCGACTGAGTATAAGCAAATATAAAAACAAGCGCTTATGCTGCATCGTCACGGCGCTTGAGCAACGGCGCTGTCAGTTGCGAGAGTGAAAGTTTTTGTTTCCCCGCCGTATCGAAGTTTTCGGGTGCAAGCCAGCGCACGAACGCCTCGTTCAGCGCTGGCCATTCGCTGTCGATAATGGAAAACCATGCGGTATCGCGATTGCGGTTTTTGTTTATCGTCGCCTGACGGAACAGGCCTTCATACGAGAAGCCGAGGCGTTGCGCTGCGACGCGTGACGGCGCATTCAGCGAATCGCATTTCCACTCGTAGCGGCGATAGCCCAGGTCGAAGATGCGTTTCATCATCAAGTACATCGCCTCGGTAGCAACCGGAGAGCGCTGCATCAATGGCGAATAACGGAGGTGACCGACTTCAATCGCGCCGCCTTTACGATCGATGCGCAAGTAGCTCGCAACACCCACCGGCTTTTGCGTCTGCAAATCAATGATGGCGTGAAACAAAGGATCGTCGCCCAGGCCTGTATTCTGCATCCACTGGCGATAGCCGCTCAAATCGGCGAACGGCCCGCATGATAAATAGGTCCAGCCGGCGCCGCTGACATCGAGTGCGTTGGCGGCGAATAAATCCGCTGCGTGTTGCTCGATATTCAGGTGTTCAACACGGCAGTAACGGCCGATCAGCGGCGTGCGCGGCGGATGAGGCGGAGGCGTCCACTGCGGCAGCGGAAAGCCGATGGGTTGGCCCAGCGCATTTTTGTGAGAAGGGCCGTTCATAAATAATGTAATAAAAACAAATACTTAATGTGATTTATCATTATTATCTCAAGCGGCGCAATTCCGCTGACGTGCCTTCGTATTCAAGCAGATTTTTCGGGCACTCGCGTTGCACACCCATCAACAATTTCTGCGCCTGCGGTCGTTCGCCTTTGATCAGGTGTGATTGCGCAACGTAAAAATCTGCCTCGCAACGCATTTCGCGGCGGCGTTTGAGGTCACTGGTGGTTGCGGCTACGGCCACGGAATTTGCGTCGGTGCGCCCCATGTATAGCGCGATCACCGGTGCCGGCCATCCCGCGCGCAGGCGCCGCGTGTCGCGTTCCAGCAGTTCTTCCGCGTCGTTCACGCCGCCGCGTTTGCGCGCGAGAAACAGCCACAGCGCTGTGTAGATATTCGGCTGCTCTTTAAATGCGGTGTCAAGGTCGTTCGCGGAACGCGTGAATTCGGATTGGTAAAACAGCGTGCGGCCTCTCGCAAAATGAACACCTTCCGCTTTGGGGTCGAGTTGCAATGCCTTGTCGAAATCGGCCATCGCGCGCGCGTAGTCGCCTTTAATAGAGAGCTCGATAGCGCGTGCATGAAAAAGCACAGGATCATCAGACCTTGACTTGATTGCCGCATCAAAATCTGCGATGGCGCGGTCGAATTCGCCTTTGTTCGACCACGCGGTGCCGCGATAATAGTGGGCATGACGCGCTTTTGCGTCGAGTTTCAGCGCGGTGCTGTGGTCAGCGACGGCCCTGTCGTAGTCGCCTTTGTCGGCATTGTGCACACCGCGTTGCACATACCACTGGGCGAGCATTTCATTATTGGCTTTGCGTCCGTCGATGGCGGCAGTGCAGTGCTTGATGCCGAGATCGGGATTGTTTTTGGTATCGCGACACAAGTCGGCATCGGTCGCAGGTTGTGCGTTTGCAAAACCGGTGATCACGGCCAGCCCCAATACGATTAACGTTGCTTTCATGCCTGCGTTCCTTGGTTCGTTTGATCGGCCCGCCACTTTTTTAGCCAGCCGGTATTGCCGCCCAGTGCGACGATCTCCTGCAATCCGTCGGGAATCGGCGGATATTCGCGGCGTATATCGCGCGTGTGGTTGATAAAAAAGCCGTTGCGGAAATCGACTTCGAGTTCATCGCCAGTGTCGCAAAACGCCAGTACATTCACACAGTCGCTCATGACGCGCAGTCCGCAGCCGACGGCGGCCCGGTAGCCGAGAAACGGCATCGACTCGCACACCAGCCCCAAGCCCAGCGCCTGCATCGCAATATAACCGTTCATCTTCGGCCCCATGCCAAAGTTGCGCCCGGCAACAATAATGTCACCGGGTTTGCAGCGCGTATGAAAACCAGGGTCGGTTTCTTCGAACAGGTGCGGAATAATATCCGCCGGATCAAAGTGGCGTCCGATAATAATGCGGTTCGGCACCACGCCACCGGGGTGCGGCACGTCGTGGCCGAGCTTGTAGCAGCGGCCTTTGAGCACCCATTCGATATCACTGATCGTGTTCATAGTGCGGTGTCCACCACCATAAACTCGCGCGGATCGGTAATCGCGCCCGCGATAGCGGATGCAGCGACGGTTGCCGGACTGCCGAGATAGAGTTTTGCATCGCGCGCGCCAAAGCGTCCGGCGGGATTGTTGGTGGCGGTGGAGATCGATACTTCGCCGGAATGCACCGGGCCGATGACGGCGTCGTTGCAGGGGCCGCAGCCAGCGGGCAGCATGATGGCACCGGCCTCAATGAAGATTTGCATCAATCCTTCGCGTGACAGCCGCTGGGTGGATTCCGTGGTGCCCGGCGCAATGAACAGGCGCACGCTGTTGGCGATACGCCGGCCTTTGAGTACCGTCGCAACCTGCACCAGATCGTCCCACATGCCTGATCCGCACGAGCCGATGAAGGCATGATCCACCGGCGTGCCCGCGGCTTCGGCAAGATTCACCGCGTTCTGCACGCCGCCCGGCAACGATACCTGTGGTTCGAGCCGGCTTACGTCCAGCGTGAACTCCGCCTCGTAATGCGCATCCGTATCGGCATACACCGGTGTAAAGGAACGTTGCCCGCGCTCGCGCGCATGCGCGAGAATGGCTTCCGATGGCGGCACGAACACGCCATAGGCCTGTATTTCGGTGGGACTGGAGCACAGCGCCGCGCGTGCGGCGAGACTGAACTGATCGAGATCGCCGGCATATTCCAGCACGCGGTAATCGAGATCAACATCAAACTGTTTTGACTTGATCAGCATCGCCAGATGAAAACCGATGTCGCGCGCGTAGACGCCGGGCTTCAGGCGGCCCTTGAGTGTGAGTTTGATGGTTTTCGGCACCTGCACCCAATTCGTGCCGGTGGCGAGCACCCGGCTGATTTCTGCGCCCATGCGAAATCCAAAGGCGCCAATCGCGCCGGCGTTGGTCGCATGGCGGTCATTGTCAAAGTAAAACATGCCGGGCAGCAACAAACCTGATTCCATCGGGAAAATATGGCCGTGGCCGCCGCGTCCAACGTCGTAGAAGTTTTTCACGCCCCATTGTTTTGCGGCCTGGCGATTGAATGCGCCACGTTCGGCAGCCCGCGCGTTGCCGTAGATCACGTCATGGTCGCTGACCATCATGACTTTGTTCGGCGCGGCGAGGCGGTTGATGCCGAGGGAGTCTAGTTCGCGTTTCGCGCCCATCACCACGCCGTCGTGGATCATCACGTAGTCGGGATCGGGGAACACCACGTCGCCAGGGCGCACCGAGGTTTTGCCGCTTTTCACGGCGAGTACTTTCTCGACAGCAGTCATGCTCATGGCGCGGTGCTCAGCGTAATCCCCATCATTTCCAGCGCCGCGCGGCCCAGCAGGCCGTACGGATTCGCCAGCGTTTCCTTGATTTCGTGATGGTTGTACTCCTGCCCGATGATGAGTTTGACCGGCTTGCCGGCTTTTTGTACGGCAGCGAAAAATGCCGGCGTCTGACGCTGAAACTCTGGCGTTTCCAGCGTGCCGTAAGCCAGTGTCAGCGGTGCAGCGATTTTGTCGATGTGGCGGATGGCGCTCAGCTGCTCGATCATCGCATCGTCGAACTTCACGTAGTCGCGGCGTGCCGACAAACTTACCGGATACAACTCATACATACCGCTGCAACACAATCCTGCTTTGATAACACTCATTGGCACGCCGTAAGCGGACCAGTCCGTGGTGAGCGTGCAGCCTGCAAGATGCGCGCCGGAGGAGTGGCCGCAAAGATAAATGCGTCCGGCGTCGCCGCTGAAACTCGCTGCGTTTTTATAGACCCACACAACGGAACGGCGCACCTGATCGACCATCGTTCGCAGGCTGTCGGGAGCTTCCTTCACGCCGGTGAAATCCGGCACCACGAAATGCACGCCGGCCTTGACGAACATTTCGGCGGCGAATGCATTGCCTTTGGCTGTGCCGCGATGCCATGCGCCGCCGTGGATGAAAATAAAGACCGGCGCATTCGTGCGCGAGGTCTTGTAGATATCGACTTTCTCGATGTCGGTGGGGCCATAAGCCAGACGCAGCGGTTCACCGATGCGCTTGCGCACCGCTTCGCTCTCGATGATGAAACGCTTGCGCACGTTGCCTGCGTGCGGTGCATACGCAGCTTGATTATAGGCGGCGTCGAGCGCGGCCTGGTCGTACTCGAGGAATACGTGCGGGCCTTTGGGGGTGCCGTCGGGTGAATTCATTTCGTTATGGATGCGGTTCTGCGTGCGGAGGGTTGATATCAGTATATGTTTTTAAAATATTTTACTTGTTGTGTTCAACTGCGCTTACTCGCGGCTTTGACTGTCGCTATGACTCCACTGCTTTAACGTTCTTCACCGCACCCTTCCAGCCGCTGGCGGTGATGTCGAACACGATGCCGCTGGGATCGCGGTATTTCACTTCGTAATAGCTGTTGGGCGTGTCGGGAGGGCGGCCCTGAAAATGCGTTGCGCCCGCGGCTTTAACCTGCGCTTCGGCTTGCTCAAGATCGTCCACCCACATGCCGAAATGCATCACGCCGTAATAGGGATGTTCAACACCAGGCACTTGGCCGCCTTTGGCCAGCAGCGCGATATTCATCACGCCGTCGGTCATATGCACGCCATTTTGCGCATTGCCCGCCTTGGTCATGCCAAAGGCTTCTTCAAAAAATTTCTGCGCTGCGGCGACATCGGGCACCGACAATGCGATGTGGCGCAGTTTGCAGGCTTGCTTGTCCATGAATCTCTCCAAAACAACAGTGACTCAATCGAGTATAGAGGGCGGCAGTGCTATTATCAAATCAGAAGATTGGTGAAAGCAAAGATGAACCGTTGTGCAGTCATGACGAGGAGGCAGATATGCAATTTTCAGGATTCGAACTGATCGCTGCGGCGTTGGTCGTGATGGGGTTGAGCGTCGCGGCAAACACGGCGCAGTGCGCGCAGATCGTGGTGTTCAGCACGATTTCCGCGAAGGAAGCGCTGATCGAACTCGTGCCTGAGTTTGAGCACGCGAGCGGGCACAAGGTCAATATCACTTATGCGGGCGGTTCGGGCCTGTCCAAGGAGATTCTCGGCGGAAAGCTGGGCGATCTTTTTATCGGACCGGAAGAGTTTTCCGGTCCGCTGGTGAACGACGGCAAACTACTGGCAGGCAGCCGCACCGATTTCGCGCGATCTACCACCGGTCTGGCGGTACGCGCGGGCACGCTGAAACCGGACATCAGTTCACCGGAAAAACTGAAAAGCGTGTTGCTTGCCGCCAAGGCGGTGTCGTATAGCGCGGGCGCGAGCGGCATGCATTTCGTCAAGGTACTCGAACGACTCGGCATTGCCGACGTGATGGCGAAGAAACGGGTGCCGCCACGCGCGGGCGAATTGGTCGGCGCGGTCGTGGCGCGCGGCGACGCGGACATCGCGGTACAACAAATCAGTGAACTGCTGCCGGTGCCGGGCATCCAGATCCTTGATCCGCTGCCGGCGGAATTTCAACAGACCATCATCTACGGCGCCACCGCTTTTCCGCAATCCACGCAACGTGAAGCGGCGCAAGCCTTCGTGCGGTTTCTGAGATCGGAGGCGGCTCGTGTAGTGTTGCGCGCAAAGGGATTGGACCCGGCTTAATGATGTAACGAATCACCACTGCCCGATGCATTGATTACAGCAACCCTTTGACTATCAGATGCAGGGCGACCAGCAGCAGGCCTGCGAAGAACACGCGCTTGAAGGCGATTTCGCTGAGTTTGCCTCTTAATTTTTGACCGATTGCCATTCCCAATAAGGCTGCCGCCAGCGGCATGATCAAGCCCCAGCCGAGCGTCGTGGCGTTGAACATCAATGACCCATCGAACGCGAGACGCAACGACAGTGCAACGGTCGAGACGGTAAACGATAGTCCCAGCGCCTGCACCAGTTCATCTTTGCTCAAGCCCAGTCCCTGAAGATAAGGCGCTGCGGGGACTACAAACACGCCGGTAGCAGCGGTAATGGCGCCGGTGATTAATCCTACCGCCGGCGAAACCCAACGCTCTGCATTGCCGGTAACGGAAAATCGAACCGACGCCAATCCAAGCAAGGCGTAAACCATTAATGCCGCGCCCAATCCCGCCGACGCGATGCGCGCATCCAGTGTGGCCATGCTCACCGGCGCCCACAGCGTGCCGATCACCACGGCCAATTGCATGCTCCACAGTCGCCGCAGCAGTGAACGCAAGGCCCCGCCATTGAGCATCTGCTGTACGTTCGTCACCAACGACGGCACAATCAATAACGTAGCGGCCTGCAGCGGCGGCATGAATATGCCGAGCAGTCCCATGGCGATGGTGGGTAATCCAAGACCGATCACGCCCTTGATCAGCCCGGCTAGAACAAAGGTGAACGCTATGGCCGCGAGGATGGCGGCGCTGGATGAGAGCCATTGCGGCTCAATAGAGGGCATTAAAAATAGTCAATAAAAACAAATACTTAATATAGTTATGGGCTTTTGCTTTCCCAGCGTCGTTCGCTGCGATGTTACCCGCATGAGTGGTATCGCAAAAGCGCCGCTGGCAGGCGTGATGTTTTGTCGTGCGTCCGGCAATACGAATAGAAGATACTCGTGCGCCATAACGGCAGGGGGTGTGTTCCGTCTGTCGTGCCGCTTTATTCAGGCTGCGCGAGTTGGCGCGTCATTACAAGATTCCGGTGAAGCGAAAGCAAAAAACCTGGCCGAAGCAGTATGCGATACTAATGGCGATTGAGTAAATGGAGCATCGCGCATGCCGCTAGCACAACTATACATCGGCCCCGGCCGTAGTGATGAAGTAAAGCAACAACTGATTGAAAAGGTTACAAACGCATTGAAAGAAACGCTTGGCCCGCTGAAGCAACCGGTGTGGGTCGTTATCAATGAGGTTCCGCTCAATCAATGGGGCGTGGATGGTGTGCCGGTGAGTGCTGCGGGTCGTTCATGAAGTTCGCAAAGCTATTGCGTGTTCGGATGTTTGGCATTGCCGCGAGCATATCGTGATGAGTGAACTCGCTCATCTGTTTGAACTCAATCGCAAGTGGGCGCATGCCGTGCGCACACAGGATCCGGAGTTTTTTGACAAACTATCGAAGCAGCAGGCGCCGGAATATCTGTGGATAGGCTGTTCAGACAGCCGCGTGCCGGCCAACACCGTGGTGGGATTGCTGCCCGGCGATGTATTCGTGCATCGCAACGTCGCTAACGTAGTCGTGCACAGCGATATGAACTGTCTTTCGGTATTGCAATTCGCCGTCGATGTGCTGCGTGTGCGGCATATCATCGTATGCGGCCATTATGGATGCTCCGGCGTGCAGGCAGTTCTGAAACGCGAACGATTGGGCCTGGCCGACAACTGGCTGCGCTACGTGCGTGACGTGGAAGAAAAGCACGTTGCCCGGCTGCATGGTCTGGCGGATAGAGCGCAACACGAACGGCTGTGCGAACTGAACGTGGTGGAACAGGTAGCGCACGTGTGCGAGACCTCGATCGTGCGCGATGCATGGGATCGCAATCAACCGTTGTCGGTGCATGGCTTTATCTACGGCATTGAGGATGGCATACTGCATGACCTCAATACGACCGTCCGGCATCGCAGCGAAACTGCCGCGCGATATGCGTCTGCTATCGCGGTGTTGGGCCGCCGCGCTGCGTCTTCGGTTTAGACTACGGTGCGGTGCCCGTTTTTTTCGATTCAGTAAGCGTGTTAAAAAATTTAATAAAAACAAATAGTTATAAAATTCACGGTAAGGAGCGCGCTTGAATAATTTGCACAATCGCATTGCGATACACACCTGGACACTGGATACCACGCCGCTGGCGGAGGTGTTACGCATTGCACGCGAGGTCGGCTACAACGGTGTTGAGCTTCGCCACATCGATTTTATGCGTTGCCGCAAGGCCGGCATGAGTGAAGATGCGATGGTCAAGCTGGTGCGCGATGCGAACATCAAGGTCGCGGTTATTGGCACGGAGAGCGGCGTGTTGTTTGAGTCGGGTGACGAGCTCAAACGTTTGCTCGGATCATTGCGTTATGTGAGCGAGAAGGCGGTTGCGCTCGGTTGCAACGAGATCATGGTATCGCCTGGACAAAACGCGCCGGGCGGCATGGCGTTAGCTAAAATTAATCTGAAAACCTGCGCAGAAATTACCGCCGAGTACGGGCTCAAGCTCGCGCTGGAATTCAATTCGCGCCACCCCGTGATCAATACGCTTGCGGCGGGGATGGAGGTCATCAATGCGGTGAACATGAAAAACTGCGGCCTCCTGCTCGATACCTATCATTTGCATTGCAGCGGCGGTAATGGCGCGACATTCAAGGATATTCCAGTCGAGCAAATCATTACGTTTCAATTCAGCGATGCGCCGCCGGGACCGCCGTCTGACACGCGTATGCCGGTGGATCGTTTGCCGCCGGGCAAGGGCGCTGCACCCTTCGTGGAGATTTTCAAAACCTTGATAGGGCTGAACTACCAGGGCTATATGAGTTACGAAGCGCCGAATCCGGCGCAATGGAATCGTCCCGCGGTTGAAGTGGCGCGTGAGGGACTGGAGCTGGTGCGCGCGTTGCTGACGAAAGCGGCGTAGCGACTACGCCAGTCGCTTACCGGTTCCCGCGCGACGCCTGTATCGCCGCGCGCACGTTACCGGTAGGTGCTGGATTGCCTTCGACGCCGACATTGCCCGTATTCCCGTCCAGCCAGTAGCTGCCTGGCTGGATGACTTGCCTGAATAAAGCCTGCCATCTCGTTAGTTCGACCGAGTTGAGATGGCGCCCGTTAAGATAAATACCGGTATTGCCGTTGGATGCGTTGGCCGGCACGCGCCCATAGGCATGACCCGTGCGGATATAGCCGATCGCTTCGCGTCCCCAACTACCATAGAGACCGCTGGTGGGATCGTACCAGTAGTAGCCGCGCTGTACGGGTGCGTTGTAGGTTGCCTCGTGTTGCCGCAATTCCTGCACCGACAGTTGCCGTCCATTCACAAATACGCCGGTTTGCTGGACTACGGGAGCAGGCGCGGGAGATGGTGAGGGCGAAGGCGTCGGGATTGGCGATGGCGCCGGCGTGGGCAAGGGGCCAGAAGCGTCTTTGCCGGAAAAAATGGCTGCCGCGAGGATGATGGTGGTGCATGCCGCAACAGCGATTCCGACGATCATGCCCATGCTCATTTTTCCGGGTGGCGCCGGGGCAGGGATGTTTGTGGCTGTGGTAGCTGTATCAGGTAAGGGCCATGGTGCGGTGGGTTGAGGCTGGGGTTGTGACGGTGGTTGCGGTGTTGGTGCAGGTTGCGATGCCGGCTGAGCGGGTTGCATGAGATCGTCTGCGGCAACAATAACTTCCGCAGGGGCATCCTGCGCGCCGCCGTTGCCGCCCACGGCAACTTCATACAATTCGTGTTCGCGCACATGTTTGTCTTCGCGCGCACCGACGAAGCGGAACAACTGGCTGTATTCCTGCGTCAGCCGCGACACCACTTCGAAATAGGAACGCGATACCAATATCTGATTGGTTTGCGCGAAGGACATCACGCGCTGTGCGACATTGATGCCGTCGCCGACGATATTCGGGTTGCCGTTCAGATCGCGCATTACCTTCACCGGGCCAAGGTTGATGCCGATGCGAACTTTGAGTTCCGGTACTTCGGTTTCCGTGGCGAAATCATTACGTATGCTGTTGGTTACGAACAACGCGTCTTCCGGGTCGCCCAAAAAACACAGCGCCGCGCCGTCGCCGGTGTCGAGAATGATGCGATCGGTGGCCGCTACGCTTTCCAGGCCTTTGGCGACAAGGGTGTTGAAGCGGCTTTTGATGACCAGTTGCCTCGCGACGGGTTTCTTCGAGTATTCGACAATATCGAGGAACACCACTGCGCACATGAAAGTGCGGGTGGTTGGGGGCTGGGAGGAATTTTCCATACGGGTATTGGTATTGGGTGTGCCGGGTTGATACAGAGACTACATATTACACATGGCGTGGCCGAGTACCTGCTTGCCGTAGCGAATTTCCGTGATACGACCGTTGATTACATGATGGACCGTAGCCTGATCGTCTTCGCCATTAGACCACCTTACGCGTATCGGCGCGCCGATTTGCACGGCGGTGACGGCATACGTGCCGCCGCTGCCACTGCCGCTGCCGTAACCTGATCCGGCGGAATTGCTGAAGCTGGATTCGGAACCGGTGCCGAAGCGGCCTCTGCCGTCAAAAGTGACACGTGAGGTTCTCGAATAGTTGCTGTTGCCCGACCATCCGCACAGCGTGCCTTGCAGCGCGCCGTTCATCGCGCCGGCGGGTGCGTTCTGTGCGAAGCCGCCCGTCCCGCCACCGCCGCGCTGGCAGGTGGTGCGTGACCCGTCGGGGTTGGCTATTGCAAGATTGCTGCCGGAAACCTGATATCGGTATTGCGTGGGCAAGCCGTTGACCAGTGCCGTAATGACATTACCCTGCACGATGTACTGGGTGGCGTCGCCGTTGTAAATTAACTGGCCGCCATTATCGAAACTGAGCGAAGCAGAACCCTGCGGTGTTTGGCATTGCCACGCGCCCAGCAGCGCGGATTGTTGTGCGTGAACAGCGCTATAGTAAGTGTGGCTGAAGAGCAGTGTGGCAAAAAAAATCAGGCGGGTCACAGTACGCACGGCAGGCTCCCTTCTTGCACTTTTCGTATCACGGGTTTGGGGAATTATGACCTGCGCGCGGCGAGTTCTCAACTTGCTGCGTGACCGGCAGAATCCTTAGGGCAGAAACGCTGGCGACAGCAATCGCAGGCCGATGGAAAACCAGCGTTCGTCGGTGCGTGAACCGAAACGGTTGCCGACCGTCGCATCGATTTGCGCGCGATTAGGCACGATCCAGTAACGCGCCCCAGCCTGAAAAAACGGCCGGCCTTCCTGCTGCTTAAAGGTCTCTGCAATCAGCCAGGTGCGTTCGCTCAACTGGATTTCCGTACCCACGCCCCACGTGGCGCGTGTGGATGAGGTTATGTTGTTGCGCAGCACGCCCACGTTGGTGTGCAGAAAAACCTTGTCGTTCAGATAGGAAAAACTCACAGGCACATACGAATACAACTCGCTGATGTTACGGCCGTCACCCGGATGTCGAATAGCGCCGACCGCAAGGCCGATGCCCCAGCCGTTGGTGTTCATGGTTTTGAATAGTGCCTTGCCTTGCAGCACAACGTCACTGGTGCGAGTGCCTTCGGCATCCGCTGTACGCGCGCCGCCCAAGGTGAGTTCGAGATTTCCGGTGAAATTGCACGCGGGCAACGCCCAGTATTCTTTGCTGCCCTGATTGCTGCGTACCCACGATTCCACCTGACATGCCTTGGCGTCCACCGTGCGCGCGTCGTCGGTAATCAGCGGGCGCGCGGCATGGGCCGCTGGTGGCGCGAGTACCAGTAACGCAGAGAACAGTGCGGCGAGCCGCCTATTTGCGTTGTGCATTGAGATAGCGCAAGCGTTCCGAGATGTTCTTGAGCAATTCCGTGCCAAACGCCGGATTGCTTTTGATCAAGCCGACAAAGGCCGCGCGGTCGATAGCGATTAATGAGCAGTCGCTGGTGGCGGTGGCGGAGGCGGCGCGCGGCGCGTCATCGACCAGTGCCATTTCGCCAAAGATGCCGCCGACGCCGATGGTCTCGATGACGTTGCCTTTGATCGATATAGCCACACTGCCTTCCTGTAACACATACATATTGGCGCCAGTGCCGCCTTCGACCAGAATGGGCCTGTCCTTGGGAAAACGGCTGCGCGCATTCGCCGCGAGGGATGCTGCGACGGATTTGAGCAGTTTGTCGTCGAGCACGCGGGCGGCTTTGCCTGTTTCGTTACCGGCGATCCCGCCGCGCATGCGCAGCATCGACAAACCCAGGCGCAGTCGCGCGAGCATCATGCGCATGACCATCAGCGCGAATTCAGGTTGCTTTTGCAGCGCATCGAAAAATGGTTCGCGCGCGAGGCCGATTAACACGCAATCGGTGCGCGCGACCGCTGTGGCGGAGCGGGGCGTGCCTGCGATCGTGGACATCTCGCCGATGATTTCACCGGCGGGGCTGACGTCAATGTTTTTGCCGTTCAGGGACAGCGCGACTTCGCCTGCGGCGATAAAATACATCTTGTCGCCCTGTGACTGTTCGGTAAATAACGTGGTGCCTTTGGTCGCAGTGACAGGTGTGCCGCACGACTTAAAAAAAGCACGCGCGACATCGGGATCGTAAACCAGTTTTTTTTCCGGCGCGGTTACAAAATCAAGGTCTTCCATCGATTATTCCTGTGTCTGGGTTCCACGCATGTGCCCGGGCGAAGCGGTCAGGCGACGTTCCGTTGGCCGGTGCGGCAGCTTTCGATTTTGCTGCGGAGATATTGTGCCGCGAAATCGATGTCGGCATCGGTGTTAAAGCGGCCGATCGTGATACGCATCACGGCGGCGGACGCGTCGCCCCCCAGCGCGGCGATCACGTGCGAGGCTTGTCCAGCCATGCATGCCGACGCGGACGATATCGCTACTTCGGTCAGCGCCGTCATCGGTAAATCGCAGTTTGCAATGCTCAGGTTCAGATTGTGTGCAATGCGTTGTTCAAAGTCGCCGTTCAGACACACGCCTTCAATGTCCTTCAGTGCATTCCATAGCCGGCCGCGCTGCGCGCGTATGCGCGGCACCTCGATGGACATTTCTTCGCGCGCAATGCGAAAGCATTCGCCGATGCCGACAATCTGATGCGTCGCGAGCGTGCCGGAACGCAGGCCGTGCTCGTGACCACCGCCGTGCATCTGGCACTCGACATTTACGCGCGGCGTGCGGCGCACATACAACGCACCGATACCTTTAGGGCCATAGGTTTTGTGCGCAGTGAGCGACATCAAATCCACCGGCAGCGTCGCCATGTTGATCGGCAGTTTCCCCGTGGCTTGTGCCGCATCGACATGAAACAAAATACCGCGTTCGCGGCACAATTTTCCCAGCGCGGCGACATCCTGAATCACGCCGATTTCGTTGTTCACCAGCATCACCGACGCAAGCACGGTATCCATGCGCAGGGCGTTTGCAAACTTACTCAATGAAATCAAACCATTGGTTTCCGGTGTGAGAACGGTGACTTCGAAACCCTGTTGCTCGAGCCAGTGCATGGTATCCAGCACGGCTTTGTGTTCGGTTGCCACGGTGAGCAGATGCTTGCCGCGTTTCAAATTTGCATATGCCGCGCCCTTGATCGCGAGGTTATTCGATTCGGTGGCGCCGGACGTCCACACAATTTCGGCAGTGTCAGCATTGATGAGCGCGGCAATTTGTTCGCGTGCGCGTTCGACGGCGCGTGCTGCGAATTGTCCAAAGGCATGCGTGCCGCTTGCCGGATTGCCGAATTGTTCCTTGAGATAGGGCAGCATCGCGCCAACCACGCGCGGATCAACCGGCGTGGTGGCGGCGTTGTCGAGATAGATCGTCATTCGATTTTTACGCCTGCCGCCCTAATTACTTTGCCCCATTTCGCCAGTTCATCACGCACCAAAGCGGTAAATTGATCCGGCGTGCTTGTCGTGGATTCAGTGCCGAGTTGCACGAAGCGTTCACGGATATCAGGCAGTGTTTGAATGCGAATGATTTCCTTGTGCAGGCGCGCGAGAATGTCTTTCGGCGTTGCCGCGGGCGCGACGAGTCCGTACCAAATACCCATCGCCGCGCCGGGATAACCGGATTCGGATATGGTGGGCAGATCGGGAATGGTGGTAATGCGTTTGTCGCCGGTGGTCGCCAGCAGTTTGAGTTTGCCCGCCTGCATCAGCGGAATCACCGGCGGCACGCCGGTAAAGACAATACTGATTTGTCCGCCGAGCAAATCGGTGATCGCTTCGGCGTTGCCTTTGTACGGCACGTGCACGATTCGGGTAGCGGTTACCAGTTTGAACAATTCACCGGCAAGATGCGGGCTGGTTCCCACGCCGGGCGAGCCGTAATTCAATTGTCCGGGACGCGCTTTGGCAAGTGCGACCAGGTCCTTCACGTGCTTCGCCGGGATCGATGGATGTACCGCAATTACCGCCGGCCCTGTGGCGATCAGTGAGATGTAGGCGAAATCGCGGATCGGATCGAAAGGGGTTTTCGGATAGAGCAACGGATTGGTGACGGACGGCCCGGTGGCGCCGATGGTCAGTGTGTGTCCATCGGGAGGCGCCTTGGCCGCCATGTCCATGCCGATCGCGCCGCCCGCACCAGGGCGGTTTTCCACGATCACCGGCTGACCGAGCGCCTCGTTGAGTTTCGGTGCGATCAGGCGTGCCATGATGTCGATGGTGCTGCCGGGGCCGTACATGACAATGATGCGTATCGGCTTCGCAGGGTACGTTTGCGCGATAGTGGTTGGCGCCAGTACGGCGACAACAACGGCAAGGGCGACAGTGCTAACGTCATTGAGCATTGCGCGGCGCATATCAATGCTTCGCGCTTTGTGCCTGGGTGAGTGCCGCGATCACTCGCTGACGCTTTTCTTCGACATCTTTGGCAAATCCCGGATATTTTTGTTCGACAAATCCGGTGGCAAGCCCGAGCTTGAGCAGGGCTACAGCAAAGGTCGCGGCGAGATCATCGAGGTCAGGACTTTTTTTGGCGAGTTCCATCGCCTCCATGGTCTCACCGTATAACTGTTGCAGCGCGTCTTTGGTTTCCTGATCCAGTAACATCATTGACATGGCATGATCCGTATCGCAGTAAAAATCCAATTGTAACGGTTGTGGCGCGATGCGCCTGTAAAGCGTGCTGCGCTCATAGGCAAGTTGCCAATCTCGCCGGCATTCCTGATAACGTTATTGCCCCGCCAGCAAATATCCCAACCCACGCGCTGAAAGCTTTTCGACATCGAGCACGACATCCCGGATACGTTCCGCGCGCGGGCGCGAAATGGCGAGTTCGGCATTCTCCATGAACTTGGCGGCGATTTCGTCTCCAGTTAACGCACGCTCACCGGCGCCACGGTTAATTTTTTCCATATGTACCAGGTCACGGCCGTCTTTGGTGGTGATGACCACGCCACCGGAGAAGTACTTCGGAAACTGCGAATCCGGATCCGTATCATGTGACACGCGCTGCGCGAGCGCGAGAATCTCCTTGTCATTCAAGGCGTCGCTTTCCAGTTCGGCGAAACCGAACTTGCCGCGCACCAGGCACGCCGCCACCACGAACTGCACGCTGAATTTCGCCATGTAATCCGATACCGGCTTGCGGCGCATTTCCGCCGGTTCGCAAACGTAGTGAAAAGTATCGGGATGCAGCAGCGCGCGCACTTTGGCGATGTCCGCCGGTTTCAGATTGTGTTTGCGTTTTAACGCCAGCGCGGCATCGGCACACGCATGCAACAAATGGCAGATCGGATATGGTTTGATCGCGACTTCATCGAGATACCACTTGTCACCGAGGCCGCCGGTCATGGCCGCAAGATCGACTTCGGCGAGTTTGCCGCCGGTGTGCGAACGAAACAAGCCGTCCGGCCCTTCGTAGATGTGCCGCGTGCCGACAAAACCGCCGCGCGCCAATGATGCCGCCGTTATTCCACCGACCGCAGCCCAGCCCGGATGCATGCGTTTGTTCCACGCGCCGTCGGCACGATGTTCCGACACGGCAGATGACGTGCTGCCGGCAAGCCCTTGCGCGAGCGTGAATTTTTGCGGGCTGAGATTAAATAACTTGCCCGCCGCCACCGCGCAACCAAAATGTCCGGCGATGCCGGTGGTATGATAACCCATTGAGTGCATCAGGCCGTGCGCCGCGACGCCCACGCGCGTAGCGATCTCAACGCCCAGCGCATAGGCGGTGAGTACATCCTTGCCGGATGCATCGACGTGTTCCCCTACACCGAGCGCGCACGGAAACGCGCTGCCGCTCGGATGCACGATGGCGCCCGGATGGGTGTCGTCGTAATCAAGCCCGTGCGCGAGTATGCCGTTCAGCAACGCTGCGTCGCGCAGCGGCAGTTTCATGCCCATGCCGATAATGGAATTTTTCCCACCTTCGGCGATGCCCAGCAAACCCGATAATGCATGCTGCGCAAAATCAAACCGGGTGGCGGCGAGTGCGGTGCCAACGACGTCTAGCATGTGATATTTGGCATTTTCGCGAGTGGCTTTTGGAATCGATTTGTAAGTCAGATCGGAAGCGAACTCGGCGATTCGCTGTGAAATGGATAGCGATTGCGCGGGTTGCGCCGCCGGTGATTGCGTGGGTAGCGGTTGAACGCTCATGGTGTACTCCGATGGAAAGGTGGACAAATAGACGGGGGCAAGGCGCTAGACTCTACTGTAAGCGTGCGTGCATGGGCAACCGTTGAAGTGGATAAAATAATCATAAGCATTTGTTTTTAAATGATTATTTTTGCATAATGTGGACGGGTGATATTGGTTGGGAGATGCAACAAGATTATAATTCGTCCTCTCAAATCGTAACGGCTGGAGTCAGCAAAATGGATATGCCGGAGAAACAAGCGGGCGCCGGCCAGCAAAGCGCTTTCAAAGTTGTCGATTGCGACGTGCATCCGTACGTGAAGGATGGCATCAAGAGCGTTTTCCCCTACATGCCGGAGGCGTGGCAGCAGCGCTTTACCCGCAAGCGCGCGGTAGTTGGTGCGGAAGCACGTTCGCTCAAGTATTTGCATCCCAACGGCGCTGTGAATCGTGAAGATGCGCGTCCGCCGTGCGGTGGCGTTTCCGGATCTGATCCGCATTTTCTGGTGCAGGATTTGCTGGTCAAAAACAAAATTGAGCACGCGGTACTCAACTGTCTGCAGACCGGCGCGCTGTGCAGCACGCTGGCGGGCACCGATGAATCCATCGTGTTGTGCGCGGCGTTCAACGATTACCTGATCGACCAATGGTTGAAGGTGGATAACCGCCTCAAGTTCGCGATGTCGGTGCCGTCGCAGGATCCGCAGGCGAGTGCAGCCGAAATACGCCGCATCGGCAAACATCCGCAGATCGTCGCGGTGTCGCTGCCGCTGCTAAATATTCTGATGGGCAATCGCTACTGGTGGCCAATTTACGAGGCCGCGCAGGAGATGCAACTCCCGATACTGGTGCATGTCACCGGGCCGGACAGCATATTTTATGGCCCGCCGATTGCCGCGGGCGGCATTCCGGATTCGTATGTCGAACGCTACGTCACGCTTAATCAGGCGGGGGAATCGAGCGTCAACAGCCTGGTGTTCAGCGGCGTGTTCGAGAAATTTCCAAATCTCAAAGTGATTTTTGTCGAGTATGGTTTCCTGTGGCTGCTGCCGTTGCTGTGGCGCATGGATCGCACCTGGCGGCAACTGCGTCACGAAGTGCCGTGGGTAAAAAAATCACCGGTGGAGTATGTGCACAAGCATATCCGCTTCAGCACGCAGCCCATCGACGAGCCGCAGAATCCGAAAGACCTCGACAAGCTGATCGAGATCATGGGTTACGATCAGTTGTGTTTCAGCACTGATTACCCGCACTGGGACAACGACATGCCGGGTCAATCGCTGCGTGGGTTGCCGAGCGCGGAGCGGCAGAAGATATTTTGGGACAACGCGCTCACGACATTCCGGATGCGTTAAAGAGAATGAGTAATTTGACCGGCGAATGACATTGGAGATGAGAAAGCGCGTTGCGGCGAAGGCTAACATTTGCGCAGCAAATGTTAAGCGCAGCGGCCGTAGCTACAATGCCTCTCGCAAATTTAATTGCAACAAGCGGCCAAGGCGTTGCGGCGAAGGCTAACTTTCGCGTAGAGAAAGTTAAGCGTAGCGGCCGTAGCCACAATGTGCTGTACCCATTCAAAGTGAGTTAGTGTCATGGCAGAGAAAAAACAAATCATCGTTGGCAAAACCGCCGACTTCCCCGTCGGCAAATTCAAAATCATCGACATCGATGGCCGTGAAATCGGCATAGCACAACTGAAGAACGGCGAATTTCGCGCCGTGCGCAATGTGTGTCCGCACAAAGGCGCGCCGGTGTGCAAGGGGCCGATCGGCGGCACCACATTGCCCAGCGCCGTGGGTGAGTTAATCTACGGTCGCGATGGAGAAATTCTGGCGTGCCCGTGGCACGGATTCGAATTTGATCTGCTGACCGGCGACGAACTGATACGCTCGGGCAAGCCCACCAAACTGCTGATGTATCCCGCCACCGTCGACAATGGCGACGTGGTGGTTACGCTGTAGCCAGGTTACTTCTTCTCCGCGGGCGTCGATGTCACCGGTCCGATGCCCCACACCTGGATGATGGTTTCTTCGTCCTTCGCGCCGTCGTAGTGAATGCCATTGGCGCGGTGAATGACATAGCTGCCGGCAGTCGCGGGAACGGTGCTGTCGGGATCAAATTTGTCCCCAGTGCCCATCCACCACGTTCCTGAAATCACCACAAAAGTGCGGTCGCTGTTGTGAAAGTGCGGCCGGCTCATTTTGCCTGCATACCATTTGTAGCGCGCCACGTAAGGGCCCGGCTTGCTCGGATGCCCCAGCAGGATGGCCTGCTCGTTGTTGCCGTTGGGGTTTTTCACCCAGCGAATTTCCGATGATGGCGTGAAATCCACCCATTCGCGATTAATGTCGGCGGCGTATGTCGGCGCGGTGGCGATCAGGGCGAACAGCGCGGTCAATAAGAACTGCACAATGCGTGTGATCATGATGGTTCCCCGAAATCAAGTGGCGCTAGCTTACACTTTTTTTAGGTGTTCAGTCTGCCTCGATACCGTGCATGAAATTTATATAAGTATATGTT
>JBEBHE010000266.1:0-6567 GCA_040081205.1 Burkholderiales bacterium
GGCATGGGGGCGCCAATTTGAAATCAGTTCATGTAAATCGACTGCGCCAGGCGCCGTCACGAGTTGCTCGCGGAAAACCTTGTCGCTGAACATTTCCGCCAGTTCCGAAAGTATCTGCAAATGCATGTCCGTAGCGCGGTCAGGCACCATCAGTATGAATATCAATCCCACGCCCTGACCGTCCGGCGCGTCAAAAGGAATAGGGGTTTTCATACGCACCAGCGCGCCGACGGCATTCTTCAGCCCTTTGACACGCCCATGCGGTATGGCCACACCCTGACCGAGTCCCGTTGATCCGAGTTTTTCGCGGCTGAACAAACTGTCGAATACCTGCGCGCGCGCGATATTGTGATTGTTTTCGAACAGCAATCCAGCCTGTTCGAAAACACGTTTTTTGCTTGCCATGTCCAGATCGACAACAACATTGGACAGCGGCAGGACCTGAGCAACAAGATTCATGGCGTGGAACTTTGCGTGCGGGTTATTCGATTGATGGTTTCGCGCATCAGACAACTACGCTTCGGATTCCGGCTTCAAAGACACCGCGTCGTGCCGGTGACTCAGGCCTTTTTCCTTGTGTTTGATAATGGTACGGTCAAGCTTGTCGATCAGCGTATCAATCGCGGCGTACATATCCTCCTCGGTGCTCTCGCAGAAAATCTCCTTGCCGCGCACATGAACCGTTGCTTCGACTTTCTGCCGCAACTTGGCAACCGACATAATGACATTGACGTCGATCACATGATCGAAATGCTTAGTCACGCGCTCCATCTTGCCGCTTACGTAGTCGCGAATCGCCGGTGTCACTTGAACATGATGGCCCGTTATGTGCAGATTCATTTGCAGACTCCTTTACAAGGTTTTTCGAAGATTACCGGGCAAAATTTGCAACGATTCCCGGTACTTTGCCACAGTACGGCGCGCTACCACCATACCTTGTTGCCCAAGAATGCTTGAAATCTGTGAATCGCTCAGCGGCTTGCGCGAATTTTCCGCGCTGACGAGTTGCTTGATGAGCGCGCGAATCGCCGTGCTGGACGCAGCGCCGCCGGCGTCGGTACCGACATGGCTACCGAAAAAAAACTTCAGCTCGAATATGCCGCGCGGTGTGCGCATGTACTTGTTGGTGGTAACGCGCGACACGGTTGATTCATGCAACTCCAGCGTTTCCGCAATCTCGCGCAGCACCAGCGGTCGCATCGCTACCGCACCATGCTCCAGAAAATTTCGCTGCCGATCCACGATCGCCTGCGATACGCGCAATATAGTGTCGAAACGTTGCTGCACGTTTTTGATCAGCCATTTCGCTTCCTGCAATTGTCCGCTCAACTGTTGTGCGCTGCCACGGTTACGCCCGAGTATGTTGGCATACATACGATTGACACGCAGCTTGGGCATGGCATCCCGATTCAAGCTGGCAACCCATAACCCTTTGCTTTTAATTACATTTACATCAGGAATCACGTAACGAACTTCATCACCGGCAAAATCGCGACCGGGCTTGGGATTGAGGCTGACGATCAGTTTTTGCACTGCGCGCAGAACATCTTCGTCACAGCGTAGCGCTCTTCTCAGTTTCACATAGTCGCGTGATGCCAGCGCATCCAGATGATGCGTCACCACCTCGACGGCCCGATCGCAGTAGGGCGTGGCAGCGGGCAAGGCATTCAATTGCAGCACCAGACACTCTGCAAGCGAACGGGCGCCTACGCCCACCGGCTCAAGATGCTGCAAATGCTGCAAGGCAATGGTCAGTTCTTCGTCCTCGACGCATAGCTCGACCGGGAGCATTTGCTGCACATCTTCAAGACTTTGCGTGATGTAGCCGTCGTCATTGAGCGTATCAATCAGCAGCGACACCAGCGTACGATCGCGGTCTGACAAATTCAACAACGCGAGCTGCCCCAAGAGATGCTCGCGCAGGGTGGGCGCGTCCGACGCCACCTGTGGGTAGTCATTGTCGTCACCATCATCGTCCCTGCCCGATCCGTACGACATCTCTGGCAGTGCCGATAGCATTTCGCTCTCGGATGGATCGTTATCGGTTGCCGTGCTTGTCCCATCATCCGCAGGCCCTGCCGCCGCCCGCTCTTGCTCGAGAGCGGCACCGGGAGGCAGGGATAGCTGTGGCACATTTTCCGACATATCGGACATCGCTTCATCGCGCTCGAGCAACGGATTGTCGCGCAAGTAGCCCTCGATCTCCTGATCCAGCTCCTGCGTCGACAGCTGCAGCAACCGTATCGACAGTTGTAACTGCGGCGTTAGCGTCAGATGCTGTGAGAGTCGTAGTTGTAGCGAATGCTTCATGGTGGCATGGTGCGAGGGCGCCCGTTCGGCAGCCGGCGTTGGCGCCGCCTACAGCCGGAAATGCTCTCCGAGATAAACCCGTCTGACGCTCTCGTTACTGACGATTTCAGAAGGTGTCCCATACGCTAACACAGTCCCCTCATTGATGATGTACGCACGGTCACATATACCCAACGTTTCCCGCACATTGTGATCGGTAATCACAACGCCGATGCCCCGATCCTTGAGAAATCCGATAATTTTCTGAATTTCTATCACCGCGATCGGATCAACACCTGCAAACGGCTCATCAAGCAATATGAAGCGAGGCGAAGTCGCCAACGCCCGTGCGATTTCCACACGGCGGCGCTCGCCGCCCGAAAGGCTGATTGCGGGATTGTCGCGCAAATGCGTAATGTGCAGGTCGCGCAACAAATCATCGAGCCGGTTATTGATATCGACCGGCCGTTGATGCTGCAATTCAAGAATGGCGCGAATGTTGTCCGCCACCGACAGACGCCGAAAGATAGAAGCCTCCTGCGGCAAATAGGACAGCCCGAGTTTCGCCCGTCGATGAATCGGCATGTGCGTCAGTTTGCGGCCATCGAGATAAAGCTCACCGCCGTCCATCGCCACCAGCCCTACCATCATGTAAAAACAGGTGGTTTTCCCTGCGCCGTTGGGGCCCAGCAGGCCGATGACTTCGCCACTGCGCACTTCAAGCGATACGTCCTGCACCACCACGCGCGAGCGATAGCGCTTCTTCAGCCGCTCGGCTTTCAGCTCGCTGTGGCGTATCACCTGCGGTGCGGATTCAATGGTCGTTACAGTATCAGGCATAGTCACTATGCTAACGAGGCGCCCCGGGAACCTCGCGCGGTGCGGCCAGCGTATCCGAGGGTTTCAACGGTACCGGTGGCTGTGCCGGCGGCTTGGTTTTTGATTTTGGCTGTAACACCGCACGAACCCGCCCATCCGGATTATTGGCCGTCGCGGTTTTTGATCCACCGCCGATTACCTGAAAAAATTCCGTCGTGGCATCGTACGAAATATAGTCGCCGGCGACATCATCGTCCCCCCGTTTCATCGCTGCCCGCTTGAACAACTGCACTTTGTCCGCACGGCTGTCGTACTCGATGCGCTCGCCCCAGCCTTCAACGTTCTCATCAAGGCCTTCGCGTTTTTGCTTGAAGTACGCGAGATTACCCCACACGGTACCCAGCTTGAAGCCTTCTTTGTCCTGGCGAACTTCCATGCGGTCACCGCGGATCACCATGGTTCCTTGCGTCAACAGCACGTTGCCTTCAAATACGGAAAGCTGCTTGATATCATCGACCGTCACGCGGTCAGATTCAATGTTGATGGGCTTTTCGCGATCCGCTTTCTCGGCGTACACGGGCGCGGCCAGCCAGCCCGCACACAAAAATATCGCCGTCATCACGGCACTGCGCTTCAGCATAAATTTATTGACCGGCCTTTCCGGCGCGTTTCGCATCATAGTAGGTACCTTTGACTCGCGCATTTAGCAGCACTATTCGTGTTTCACTGTTCATTTCCATACCGACCGCATTCACCACCATATTCGCATCGGTAATGGTAACCGCTCGATCGGTCTTTGCAATATTGTCGTCGGGCAGTACGTGCAAGTAGTCAGTATTCACAACCATCTCACTCTTTTCGCCATACGGCGCCCGTACCACACGCACGCTATCCCGAAAATACACGTTCTCGCCATTGCTTGATACCAATCCCGTTTTCGCGGTAATGGTCACAGGGGCGCTTTTTGCGTAACTGATGAATCGGGGCGCCTCCAGATCGGTGGTATCGTCATCCGGGAAATGGGTTAACTTCACAGAATGCAGGGTATTCTTGATTCTGCCGCTGACGTCCATGCGTGTCGCCAGCAGCTTGTCAACGATGTAGTCAGGATCGTGCCGCAACAATGCATTCGGCGCTGCCGCCGGACTCTGCACAACCCGGTCGAGCCAGTAAGTCAGCGCCGCCAACAGTACCATCAGCGCCAGCGGAAAAAGATTCGAAAGCCGTTCACCCATGATCGTTCGTTACCAGCAGCGCCACGTTATGCCGCAAGGATATTACGCAAGATAGTCGGCAAGTCGCGCATCCAGTGCGCCTTGGGCGTGTAGTACCAATTCCGCAAATTCACGCACCGCGCCACGTCCGCCCCGCGCGCCGGTGACATAGTGCGCGTGCTTACGCACGACCGCCGGCGCGTCAGGCACGCTGGCCGCGAATCCGCAGCGGCACAGCACCGGCAAATCAATCACGTCGTCACCCATGTAACTCGCGGCCTGTATATCAACCGCCAGCCGCTTTAATAATGCGTTCATGGTATCCAGTTTATTGGCGACACCCTGAAACAAAAATTCAATGCCCAGGTCACGCGCGCGATTCTCGACCAATCGCGAGGAACGGCTGGTAATAATGGCCACCGCAATGCCACTCTCGCGCAACATTTTGATGCCGTGCCCGTCCTGCACATTAAACGCTTTGATTTCTTCGCCGTTATCCGTGTAATACAGCTGGCCGTCGGTCAAAATGCCGTCCACGTCGAATGCGGCGACGCGTACCCGTTTAGCTCTATCCGTGATGTTCATCGCGTCGCTCATGGCTCACTGTGCGCCTTGCTCAAACCACTTTTGCACGGAACAGATCGTGCATATTGAGCGCTCCCACCAATACACCTTCACCATCCACCACCAACAACTGATTGACCTTGCCGCGCTCCATGATTTCGACGGCTTCTGCTGCCAAGCGATCCGGCGTAATGGTGCGCGGGCCGGTAGTCATCACCTGCATAATCAGCGTTTTTTTCAGATCAATACCTTTTTCAATCGCGCGCCGCAGATCACCGTCGGTGAATATCGCCTTCACTTGGCGCGCTGAATCCACGACCGCAGTCATGCCCATCGCGCCGCGTGACATCTCCAGCATGGCTTCCATAATGGAAACGCTTTCCGTCACCGACGGAATCGCGCCCTCCGTGCGCATGACATCGCTGACCATCGTCAGCAACCGGCGGCCCAGCGCGCCGCCCGGATGCGACAACGCGAATTCATCCCTTGTAAACCCGCGCGCGCGCATCAGCGCCACCGCCAGCGCATCCCCCAACGCCAGCGCCGCGGTGGTACTGGCGGTCGGCGCAAGATTCAGAGGACACGCTTCCATTTCCACACCGGCATACAGATGCACATTGGCCTGTATCGCCAGCGAGGAGGTAGCGCTCCCCGTCATGGCAATCATTTTTGCACCCTGGCGCTTGAGCACCGGCACAATCGCCAGCAGTTCGCTGCTTTCGCCGGAGTTGGACAGCCCGATAAATACATCGTCGCGCGTCACCATGCCCAGATCGCCATGACTCGCCTCAGCGGGATGCACGAAAAAAGCAGGGGTGCCGGTGCTAGCCAAAGTTGATGCCATTTTGCGCGCCACGTGTCCGGATTTGCCGATGCCGCTCACCACCACCCGGCCTCGGCACGCCAGGATCATGGCAACGGCATCCGAAAAACTCGCATCCAGGCGAGTCATCAGATGCTGGATAGCACGCGCTTCAATATCAAGCACCTGCCGCGCTACAGAAATTGCGTCGCCCGGATCGGCTTGCGACGGCTTGGAAACTGCGGCATTCATATGAAAAGTATAGCAGATACCAGAGGCAACTCCTGACAAATCAGTAACCTGCGGCAACGGCACCGCAGCCGCAATAGAGGGGATGATTGAATGACTGATTAACCAATAACAGTGATCGCAAACAATAAAGCCCGCGAAAGCGGGCTTTATTAACGCAAGCAAATAAAACGTTAAAACAGGCTTACGCCGCCGCAGTTGGTAACCACGGTTGCCGCAGCCCACACGTTACCGGCTGCCGCCAGATAGCAAGTACCGGAACCCGTAGGCGCAGCACCACCACCGGCATAAGCGGAAAAGCGGAAGGTTCCGCCCGTGGCGCTGCCATCGTCGGCCTTGCGATCGACTTCAGCCAAAATATCCGACGGGATTTGATTGCCGGATTTGACATTGTGCCGGGCAGTAGGCGCGCCGTCATAAACGTTGTCGTAAATTAACTGCATGCGCGTGCCATACGGATTCGACGGTGTAGTGGTCGTAGTTTCGACCGCTGCACAGGTATAAGAGCCATTGATAAATCCCGCTTTCGACAAATGCTCCCAAGCCAGCACGGACTCGCTACCCGCCTCGATCTGGCCATTGCCATTGCCGACGCCGGCATTGCAAGCTGCAACGGAAATCCCGGTGATG
>JBEBHE010000267.1:0-6495 GCA_040081205.1 Burkholderiales bacterium
AGTGAGGTGAGAGCGACGCTCGCAACCGGGGGTTGCAAGATGCGCGGTGCAAAACGCTTTCCGTTAATACCGCTTGTCATGGGCAAGCCTCTGTACGCTACAGCACATAAGCTCGTCACGCAGGTCATCTGAATCTTCGGCGCCGGTGCGTGTGCAGGCGCGCCACAGTATTTTCTTCCGGATCGACGTTCGGGCTTGATGCGTATGTTATTTAAAAAAACTAATTAAAACAAATACTTATGTATTCATCTGACAGGGTGATGCGCAGCACAGGCGCTCAGGCATCTCAATGGGCGGCGCGTGCGTTCGCTATCGCACAGACCGCGTTGGCACGGCAGCAGATTATGGCCGCTGCAATAGGGGGCCTGCGACTGACCCCTGCAAGCTGTCGAGGCAAAACCATTTTTGCCTTTGCGGCTAACAAAATCACCGCCTTTGATTTCGATTTCACATACCTACGGAGATTTCAACCATGCAAACCATTAAACGTTTTTCTGCATTTTTCCTCGTTGTATTCCTGGCGTCTTTGTTGGGCTGCGCCTCTACCCCGCAAAGCGAGGGCACGGGAGAATACGTGGACGATACCGTGATTACCACCAAGGTGAAAGCGGCGATCTTCAACGAGCCTTCGTTAAAAGTATTCCAGGTCAACGTTGAAACCTTCAAGGGCCGGGTCCAGTTGAGCGGATTCGTGGCCACTCAGGACAATATCAACAGAGCGGTCGAGGTTGCGCGTGGCGTTCCGGGCGTTAAGACCGTCGCTAATGACATGCGGCTGAAGTAGCGCGGATCGCGACGCAACACGGGTCGGTTGTGGCCCTCAATTTTATCCAACGGAGAGCATCATCATGAATATCGATCGTAAACATCTAATACTGGGCATAACGCTGATGGGCGCTCTGTCCACCCTGATTACCGGCTGCGGCAACCGCCAGGACACGGTGGCCGTGCCGCAGGCAACCACAACGGTGGGCAACGAGATTGACGACACCGTTGTCACCACAAAAGTCAAATCGGCGTTGTTGGGTGACGCGGATATCAAGAGCTTTGATCTGAAAGTGGAAACCCGCAAGGGCCTGGTGCAACTCGGCGGTTACGTCGACAATCAAGCGCAGATCGACCGCGCCATTGCTGTTACGCGGGCGGTGGCGGGCGTCAAAGATGTCGAAAATAGCATCACTGTGAAGCGTGGTGATGCGACGGTAGGCAACGCGGTTGACGACGGCATCATTACCGCCAAAGTAAAGTCGGCCCTACTGGCTGACCCGAACGTCAAGAGCCTGGATATTGCGGTCGTTACGCGCAAAGGCGAAATCCAGCTTAGCGGCTTCGTCAACAGCCAAACGCAGATGGATGACGCCGTCGCGATTGCACAAAAAGTGTCGGGCGTGACGAACGTCGGCAACCAAATGAGTATCAAGAAATAGCAATAGAGAATGCGTGCGCCGGTGTCGCTCGCGCTAAATCCTATTCCACATGAAGGCAAACCATGAAACAAATTTCCTTAAAAGTGAATTGCGTATTGGCAATTGTGATTGCGGGCGGACTGGTGTTCGGTCCAGCCATCGCGGATAAACCATCGTGGGCGGGTGACAAGGGGGGCAAGGGTGAAAACCGGGAGCACCGCGATAAGGCTGATAACAGGCAAGGCAAATCGCACGAAGGTGACGGAAGGTCGTCGCGCGACGGTGCCGCTGTAGTCCGGACAAGCGAACGTTTTGGCGAGCGCCACCGCACCCTCGCGCGCGACTACTACAACGAGCAATACCGCAGTGGTCACTGCCCGCCGGGATTGGCGAAGAAAAATAACGGTTGCATGCCGCCGGGGCAAGCCAGAAAGTGGACTGTCGGCCGCCCGTTACCGCGTGAGGTAATTTACTACGAGGTGCCATCAACGCTCGTTGTGCAGTTCGGTCAGCCTCAGGCTGGGTATCGCTACGTGCGCGTCGCCAGCGATATTTTGCTGATCGCGCTTGGCACGGGTATGGTTATCGACGCCATACAGGATCTGGGCCGGTAGCGTGCAGTCGAGGGGGAGGCGTGGACAGTGCCTATTCGAGAAAGGGCTGGCGGCCGCTTTTCTTGCCGTGCTCGCGGGATGCACCTCGCTGCCGATCATCGCGCCGGACGCGGGCATTCGCCGGGCGCAACCGGTGCAACTGGAGGGGGCCCGCGGTCCACTGACCGCCTTGCAAAGCAAGGCGGTTCTCGACAAGCTCAAGAGCGGCAGCGAAGAAACCAGTATTTTTGACCGTCATATGGCGTTGGAAGCGGCGATCACCGGCAGTCCGCTGATGGTGGGTAACCACGTGCTGCTGCTGCAGGATGGCCCGTCAACCTACGAGGCGATGTTTACTGCGATCCGCAATGCGAAAGATCATATCAATCTGGAGACCTACATCATCGAAGACGATGAGGTGGGAAATCGCTTTGCCGATGCGCTCATCGAAAAACAGCAACAGGGCGTGCAGGTCAATCTTATCTATGACAGTGTGGGGGGGATTAACGCGCCCAAGACCTTCTTCAAGCGCCTTACGGATGTAGGCGTCATGGTCCTCGAATTCAATCCGATCAATCCGTTGACGGCGCGGAAAGGCTGGAACATCAATCAGCGCGATCATCGAAAGCTGTTGATTATCGACGGTCAGACGGCGTTCCTCGGCGGGGTCAACATCAGCAGTGTCCATTCGGGGGGCTCTTCTTCCCAGCGTGCGAGTAGCCGTCCTGAGGTGCAGGCGCCCTGGCGCGATACCCATATGCGGGTGGATGGGCCGGTGGTGGGGGAGTTTCAAAAACTGTTTTTGGCGACGTGGGAAAAGCAGAAGGGCGCGGCGCTCGCGCCCAGGGATTATCTGCCTCAGCTTGGCAACAAGGGCAAGGAAGTTGTGCGTGCCATCGGCAGTTCGCCCGACGAGCCTTACACGTTGATGTATGCGACATTGATTTCAGCAATCAGCAGCGCCGAAACGGCGGTGTATCTGACCAATGCGTATTTTGTTCCTGATCCGCAGTTACTAACGGCGCTTAAGGATGCAGCGCAACGCCGCGTGGATGTGAAAATTATCCTGCCGGGTCATACCGATTCGTGGCTGGTGTTCCATACCGGGCGCTCCTACTACGAGGAGTTGTTGGGCGCTGGCGTAAAAATCTACGAGCGGCGCGATGCGCTGCTGCATGCCAAGACCGCGCTCATCGACGGCGTATGGTCAACCATCGGATCGACCAACCTCGACTGGCGCAGCTTTTTGCATAACGACGAGGTCAATGCCGTCATCCTGGGGCAGGCATTCGGCGCGCAGATGCTGACCATGTTCGAAAGGGATATGGCGTCTTCCAACGCCATTACGCTCGAACAGTGGAATCAGCGTTCCATCGGCATGCGCCTGCGAGAAATAGCTGCGCGGTTATGGCAACGCGCACTGTAGGTGTTGGAGAAGCCATTGACGGAACGCAAGGCCGCCGGAAAATCAATCGTGCGAAGCGGCATCAAGGCAGCGCTTCGAACGATTGTGATTGGACTGGTGTGCGCGGGTACGGGCGTTTCTAACGCCCAGCCCGCCGACGCGAATTCCGCTTCCGCGGCGGCGCTTCGCGCCAGGTATGGCCTGCTGCGGGATCAACTCGGCAACAACCCGTTCCAAAAACCGATTTACCTGGAATCCGCTGAGACGCCGGATAGCGTGACAGGCGATATCCACGCGCTGATCGAGGCACCGTTTGCAACGGTGAATGCATCTCTGAACAGCGCTGGCAACTGGTGCGAGATCATGATGCTGCACCTCAATACCAAGTATTGCCGCGCATCGGCCGTCAATCCGCGTGAGGTACTTAACGTCAGCATCGGCAAGAAATACGATCAGGTGCTTGATGATGCTTACCGGGTCGTTTTCGCCTACCACATCGCGGCCCAGACGCCGTCCTACCTGCGTGTGCAGTTGAAAGCAGACGAAGGGCCGCTCAGCACGCGTGACTACCGCATCGTGCTAGAAGCCATTCCGCTCGAACGCGGCCAGACATTCATGCGTCTTTCGTATTCGTACCATTACGGACTGGCGGGGCGGCTGGCGATGCAGGCTTATCTTGGCACCATCGGCAGGAACAAAGTGGGTTTCACGGTAACCGGCAGGCAATCCAGCGGAGCGCCATTGCATATTGGTGGCATGCGCGGCGTGATGGAACGCAACACCATGCGGTATTACCTGGCGATCGAATCCTTTCTCGGCGCCTTGTCGGTACCGCCGCAGGCTCGCCGGGAAAAGGGTCTGCATGATTGGTTTGCCGCCATCGAGCGCTATCCGCGCCAACTGCACGAGATGGCGCTAAATGAATACCTCGATATGAAACGCAGGGAGTTCCTGCGTCTGGACGGCGTGGCGCCACTTAGGGCGCCAGGATAATTACTCCGTTACTCCGAAGCCCACCGCATATCAACCGTGTTGAGGTTGGCCGCACCGACCGTGGCCCGGCGTGTTACGGCAGTGCCGGCGAAGGTGGCGACAATTTGATAGTTGCCGGCGGGCAACTTGGTCAGCAACCAAGGGCCGTCTGACATGATATTCAGCAGCGATTTTCCTGCCGTGTCCGATATGGCGACGCCGACGCCGCTCACGTAATCACCTGAGTTTAGGGCGAACACGAGTTTGAGATTGAAATCTTTCGACAGGGCGCTTAGCCGGTCAATCGAGTCGGTGCCGACACCCCCCGATACATACGATACGCCGCCCGTCGTCTGCATGACGGCGTCGTCGGCCCCTGCCGCAGGCGCAAGCGTTGCAATGGTCAGTAACGCGGCGACCAGGCCACGCGCCAGTAACGTGCATTTCAAAGCGGGAATTCGTTTCATGTGTAGGTGCTCCTGTGTTGATCGATAGAGAGGATAAGCAAAACCGATTATCCGCATCTGCGAAAAAAACACCGTGCGGCACCACACACAAAACCTGTGTTCGATAGCGCACAGAGTGCCGCGATGCAATGGACAACAATGGTCGCCTCGTTAAGGCGTACCGCCAAGGCGGGTTCTACTCACCTCTTACATTGGAAAATTAATCATGAAACATATTAAACAGGCGTCTGCTGTATTGCTTGCCCTTGCATTCGTGTCGATTCTGGGTTGCGCCGGCACCGCGACGCGGGAAAGCACCGGCGAATACGTTACCGACAGCTGGATCACCACCAAAGTGAAGGCGGCTCTGGTGGAAGATCCTGTGGTCAAAGCGACCGAAGTTAACGTCGAGACATTCAAGGGCACCGTGCAACTCAGCGGCTTTGTAAGTTCCGATGCGGCACGGTCGCAAGCGGTTCATGTCACACGTGGCATCCAGGGCGTGACGGGCGTGAAGAACGATATGCGCATCAAATAGTAACGCAAGCAATGCCGGGCGCTGCGGCGCCTGCGCATGGTATTTTTCCACAACTGGCGCAATCGCCAGTCGGTACTCCTGCCGCTGAATGAAAACTTGTCGTCGCTGCTCGACGGGTTGGGAAGCTGAATTTTCAAACATGATCAGACTTAAATTCTCCATTAATCTCAACTACGAAATCTCCGATTACGCGAGCGATTTCATATTGAACATCCATGCTGCGCAAACACCCTGCCAGTCGGTGGTGACGGAGCAACTAAACATCAATCAGCCGGTAACGCCGGTGATCTATACCGACCCCACCTATGGCACGCGCTACATGCGGCTCAAGGCTGAGCCGGGGCCGTTGACCGTACAATATGACGCGATAGTTGATATCGCACATCACGCCGAATCGCCGGGGCGGCTTGAGGAAGTACCGATCGCGCGGCTGCCGCCGGCAGTGCTTCCCTATGTTTATCCCAGCCGCTACTGTCAATCCGACCGGCTACACCGATTTGCGACGCGGGAATTCGGCCATCTGCGACAGGGCTACTGGCGGGTGCAAGCGATCCTCGATTGGGTTCGCAATCGAACGCAATTCCTGTCGGGCAGTTCGAACGGCAGCACGTCGGCAGCCGATACCATTATCGAGCAAGTGGGCGTGTGCCGTGACTTCGCGCATTTGATGATTGCATTGTGCCGGGCTGTGAATATTCCTGCGCGGTTCGTAACCGGTATCGATTACGGCGCTGATCCGGCGATGGGGCCCACCGACTTCCACGCTTATGTCGAGGTTTTCCTCGGCGATAGATGGTATTTGTTCGAGCCGACCGGGGTCTCGCCGCCGATGGGCTTGGTGCGAATCGGTACCGGACGCGATGCTGCCGATGTCTCGTTTGCCACGATGTTCGGGGCGATCAAGTCGTCGCCACCGGTGATTGCCATTGAGGCGATAGACGACCCAGCAGAAGGGTTTACGCTGCCGCGGTTTTGCCCTGAGGCGCTGTCCACCCACGGCGAGTTCGTGACGCTTCCGTAAGCGTTACGAAGTCGCGGATGTCTTGCGTATCGATTTTTAACGAAGATCGATATCGCCACTCAAGCCGCGTAATTAAAAATTACTTTAAAAACAAATAGTTATGTAATATTATCC
>JBEBHE010000524.1:0-1665 GCA_040081205.1 Burkholderiales bacterium
GGTGTGCGGGTGGTTGAGCAGGATCTCCTCCGTGCCGTTGCCGTGATGCACGTCGAAATCGAACACAGCCACGCGCTTCGCCCCCGTGGACAGCGCCTCCAGCGCCGCGATGGCCACCGAGTTCAGGTAACAAAAGCCCATTGCGCGATCTGAAGTGGCGTGATGGCCGGGCGGGCGCAACAGGCTGAAGGCCATCTTCCCTTTGCGCGCCAGCTCCAGCGCCTTGAGCGCGCCACCGGCTGAACGTCGCGCGTGCAGGCCGATGTCCTTGTGCGCGGGCGTGTCGCCGTCGAAATCTCCGTCTGCCTTGTCCACCCGACGCAGATGTTCTGCGGAATGCGCGCGCAGAATGCTCTTGTCCGCCACTTTCGCCGGTTCATGCCAGTCGATCTCGATGTCAAATTGCTGGCGCAGCTTGTTCAGCGTGCCGGTGATGCGCGCCGGTCGTTCGGGATGGCCATACGCCTCGTAATGCGTGCAACGCTCGTCCGAGATGATGTTCATAAGTGTTCGCAAAGGAGCATACCGATCCGGCCCGGCCATCCGACAGAAAATTGTCATCAACCCGCTCCTTGTTCGCAAATCGATTTGTGATCGGCCAGCAAACGGCTTTCCTTTCGCAAGTTTCTTTGTTTCCTTGTCCGCGCATGGCCGATGAAAAAACCAAGACCTTGTTTTACAAGCGTTCGCGCTTTGTGACGCATCTGCCGCTGGATTACCTCTACACGCCTTCCCACGCCTGGCTGGCGAAACCAGCCGATGGTTCGTGGCGGGTCGGGTTGACCAAAGTCGCCACACGGATGCTCGGCGAAATGGTGGACTTCGCTTTTGAACTGCCACCGGACAGCGAAGTGAAGCATGGCCAGATCATCGGCTGGGTGGAAGGTTTCAAGGCGATCTCCGATGTCTATTGCGTCGCGGAAGGAACATTTCTCGGCGCGAATCCCGACTTGAAGAAGAAACTCAGCGCCATCGACAAGGACTGTTACCAGACCGGCTGGCTTTACGCTGCCAGCGGCAGGGCTGACGCGCGTGTCATGGACGTTCATGCCTATGCGACAATGCTCACCAAGGCCATCGACAAGATTCTCGAACAGCAGAAAGACACTGAAATCCAGTGATCAGTAATCAGAAGCCAGTTATCAGAAAACGACAGAGACAATGACCATGCTGGCGGTGTTGAACTGATGACTGAATACTGATCACCGATTACTCTTGAGCCAATGAACACACCTTTGACCAAAGCACGCTATCTCATGCTCGGCGGCTTCCTCGGCGCGGGCAAGACCACGGCCGTCGCCCGGCTGGCGCAGCACCTGACCGCGCAAGGCCACCGCGTCGGCCTCATCACCAATGACCAGGGCAGTGAACTGGTGGATACCGCCATGCTCCGCTCGCGCGGCTTTGCTACCGAGGAAATCCCCGGCGGCTGCTTCTGCTGCCGGTTTAATTCCCTCGTCGATGCCGCGAACAAACTCACCAACGCCTCGCGTCCCGACGTATTCATTGCCGAGCCGGTGGGCAGTTGTACCGACCTCGTCGCCACGGTCACCTATCCGTTGCGTCGCATTTACGGCGCGCAATACACCATCGCGCCACTCAGCGTGCTCGTTGATCCCATCCGCGCCGAGCGCGTGCTGGGACTGGCGGACGGCGGCAGCTTCT